>CAMUMB010000001.1 GCA_947089915.1 uncultured Caryophanales bacterium
AGCAAATCAAAAAAAGAACTGAATGAAATTATTTTATTTCATTACAGCCCCTTTATTTGATTTCAATGATTTTTTTATGTTATTTACCTAAATAATTTTTTACAATTTCTATAATACGAGTTGCCTCTGTAATTAACTCTTCATAATGACTATTTACATACTCTGTATTATTGGCTTTACTTTCCATTTCATGATTGTAAGAAAGCTCTGCCAATTTGGTAAATCCTAAATACTTAGAATCACTTTTCATCGCGTGTACCAAAATTGCATAGTTGGGCATATCTCCTGTATCTTTATATGTTTTCATTTGTGGTAATCTGGTTTCAGATTCTGTTAAAAAATCCTGTAATGTTTCCTCATACATTTCCATGTCACCTAGTAACTCTAATCCATGTGCGACATCAATTCCATTTGTTTTTAAAAATTCTACATCTTTCATTCTATTTTTCTCCTTCTTTTAAATATTTTTTTAACAATTGATTTAATTCTAATTTATCAATTGGTTTTGATAGATAATCATGAAAACCATCACTCAAATATTTTTCTTTCATACCCGATATAGCATTTGCGGTAAAAGCAATCGTAGGAGTTTCAAATCCTTCTATTTTTTGAAGTTCTTTTAACGTTTCCACTCCACTCATTTTAGGCATCATGTCATCTAATAAAATCAAATCATATGAATTGCCTTCTTTAATTTTATCAATACATTCTTGTCCACTCATTGCTTGGTCAATCTGCATTTGATAACTTTGTAATAAACGGACTGCTACTTTTAAGTTAATTTTATTATCGTCTACTAATAAAATTCTTTTATCTTTGGCATCAAACAATTCTATTTCGGTATTTATCTCATTTGCAACAGTTTCTTTTCCTTCGACAATTCTTTGGTCAATCGCAACTGTAAATTTAGATCCATTTCCATATTCACTTTGTACAACGATACTTCCATTCATGAGTTCGACTAACTTTTTCGTAATCGCAAGACCTAATCCTGTTCCTTCAATGGTAATATTTTTTTCTAAATCCAAACGTTCAAATTTATTAAATAGCTTATCAATACTTTCTTTTTTGATACCAATACCTGTATCTTCTACTGAAATAATCAAACGACAAATATCATCTTTGATGACAGAATCCACTTTGAATTCAATATATCCTTCTTTGGTATATTTGGCAGCATTGGTTAATAAATTAAGTACAATTTGTTTTAGCCTTACATAGTCTCCATATAATACTTGAGGTATACTTGGATCAAAAACAGTCCTTAAGGTAATTGGTTTTTCTCCAATTCTAGAAGTTGTTAAAGCGGTTAATTCTTCTAATACATTTTTTAAACTATATTCGGTGTTTACAATTTCTAGTTTACCCGCTTCTATTTTAGAAATATCTAAGATTCCATTTACAATTTCTAGTAGATTTTGAGAAGCCATCATAATATCTTTGATTTCATCTTTGGCTTCTTCTGGAACATTTTCTTCTTCCGCTAATGCTTGACTGAATCCTACAATTGCATTTAATGGTGTTCTTATTTCATGAGACATATTAGATAAAAATTCTGATTTGGCATTATTGGCTCTTTCCGCTTGATCACGTGCAATATTTAATTGTTCAATTAATTTCATATCTGGATTTTCTATTGTAAAGTAAGTCAGGAATGTTACAAATGCAATCAACGGAGTTGTTAAAAATATTTCAGGAAAATAAGATTGTATAAGCATGGCAACTCCGCCCAAAAATAATAAAGCTATTAAAGGAATAAACTTCTTTTTTTCAACTTTCTTTACACTAATAATTGTAAAAATTAACATTAGTAGCAGACAAACAAAAATAATTGCATATAGAAATGTTACTGCTAAGCCTGATGGATACATAGTATCTCCACTTACAATATATTCAAATGGCAAAAGCATTAACAATACTACTTCAACACAACTACATAAAAGCAACTGAAATATAATTTTTCGTTGACTAACTTTTTGTCGTGTAATTATAATTATATAATTGAGAAATATATTAATCCATATTACATAGTAAACAAATACCAATCTTGAGATAACTATATAAAATGTAGTATTTACATCCCAACCAAATAAGAAATATATAGCACTTATAATTTCTAAAAAAGTTCCAAACAATGCCACAATAATTCCTACAGAATATATCTTATTTTCAAAAAGATTTAATCTTTTCTTTGAAAAAAAGATTATAATTAATAATAGCATATATAATGCACTATATGATACTATAGACACACTAGTCATAAAACCACTCCATTTTATTACACTATACCACAACTTTTAAAAAAAGAGAAGTTTTAATTTGAAACCTCTCTTTTTAAAGACTTAACTTTTCCACTCAATTTATTATTGTCATCAATAGTCATACTAACATAATCTATTTTGCCACTTCCTGTATATAAAAATTCTTCGTCAAACGAATAATATTTTGGCACTACTTCACGTCCTAATTTTTGAGTAACTAATTGGTTTATTCGTTGTACTAGTAAATTATTGTCAACTACTGTTTGTTTTTCTAAGATAATATGTACCTTAGGAACGGTTCTTAATTCAGCATCATCAACACCAGTAACAACACATTTGTGAACTTCTGGTAATTGCATAATTAAAGCCTCCATTTCTGGTGGATATACCTTATTTACCCCACAAACAAATATACGCTTGCTTCTGCCAGTAATAACTAATTCCCCAGTTTCGTTAATCATCCCTAAATCGCCAGTTTTTAGCCATTTTCTTCCATATGCGTCAGTAATAATAACCTTATCAGTTTCCTCTTGATTTTTATAATATCCATTCATAATTGAAGGACCATATATACAAATATCTCCCATTTGATTATAGTCTTTCTCTAGTCCTGTGTCACTGTCTAATATACACATATCGTTAAATTTTAACGGAAATCCGACTGTTCCATCAGAATTTTTTGAAGCAAACTTTAAACTAAAAACCCCACAACATTCGGAAGCTCCATAACCATCAAAAATTTGAGTATTGCAATTTGTTTCCTTTAATACTCTATTTATTTTGTTAGCAGTTTCCGTTGGGAGTTTTTCTCCTCCCGAAACAGGAAATTTTAGGAAAGATAATTTTTCTTTACGAAGCCTTGAATTGTTAATTAACGTTTCCCAATGGATTGGTCCACCAAAAACAATAGATGGATGGTACTGTACAATTTGACTTACAAAATTTTTAGGATTGGAAACAGGATCTAAAATTGTTTCTAGACCAAAGCATAAAGATAAATGAAGCGAGGTCAGACCATAAGCTATAAAAGGTGGTAATATATCTAAAAATTTTTCGCCGCGTTTCACGTTATTAATTAAATAATGATGCTCAAAAACTGTGGTATTGATAGCTGTATCAGAAAGAACAACACCCTTATGTACTCCAGTAGTTCCGCCTGTAAATACGATGGCTGCTGGACGGTTTTCGTAATAATGTCCCCTAATTGCATCCAATTTATTAGAAGAATTAGAAATAAAATGACGCCAATTTATCCAATTCTTTGGTATTCCATTTCCTTTCTTAGCATCCTGTAAATTCATAAGACCTCTAATTAAAGGATTCTTTGCAGAATTAACTGCAGACAACATTATAATATCTTTTATGTTAGTTTCATTTTTAATATTCTTTAATGTTTTGCATGCATTCTTTATACTTACTAATATCTCACTATTAGATAAGTTTAAGTCCCTAGCTAACCCATATTCATTCAATCTAGGGTCAATCATACATGCAACTGCGCCTATTTTATTTAATGCATAAAAACAGTACGCAGATTCGGGAATATTGGCCATAATTAAAGGAATCACGTCACCTTCATGAACGCCTACCTCCATAAATTTTCTAGCAATCTTATCTATATTCTCTAAAAATTCTTCATAAGTAATTCTATTACCAAAAAAAGAAAAGGCGTAATCACTCATATATTTACTATTGTTTAGATACATATATTCATATAACGAAGTATTTGGTTTTTCTTTGTCAACCTCTTTAATAGGATAATTTTCTAACCATTTTTTTTCAACAGACGGTTTCCTGATTAAATCACTTACACTCATATTTACTTTTTCCATTATAATCCCCCTTCAACATTTGCATATTGTAAATCATTTTTTTTACTTTGTCAAATTTAACCATTTATATTAATATTTCCTAATTTATTATCTAATTTCTGTACAATTGTACCATAGCCTATGAAAAATATATAAATCATCAAACAATTTATAAAGACATTAAATAAGCCAAGTTTATCTACATCCATATAAGAATATGGATACCTTGCCCCACCTTCAAATTCACCACCTAATAATACATAAACAATATTAAAAATTACATATACTAGTAGAATAAAACTCCAATAAAATGGATATTCCTTTTTTAGATGTCCTTTTTCCCCAAATATAATATAATCCAAGATTACCAATAAAGGAACATATAAATGAACAAAATTACATTCTAACATATGTCCTGCGTATGCACCTACGCCATCACCTGAGGATAGTAAAATTTGGTATACAAACATTGTGATTGTAATTGCCATTGTAACCATACCTTTTATGATATAGTACCAATCATTCTTTTGCAATTTTTTTGTCAATTCCAATATTATAATCACAAAGAAAAACAAAAAGCATAATAAATTACTCTGGATTGTAAAATAGATAATTCCTTTTTCAAAAGATAATAACTTGAAATTCAAGTATAAACCAATTCCTGACATAACTACAATCAATATTTTAAATAAGAGTGATAATATTCTTTTCATGCAACCATACCTTTTCTTCTATCATTATAGCCTATAAATGAAATTTGGTAAAGCCTACTTGATATTTAGTTAACACTTGCAACAGAAAAGCATGAATAATTATCACGCCTATTTTTGTAAATATTTCTTTAAAATATTATGTAATTCATTACTATCAATTGGTTTCGATAAATAATCATCGAATCCAGATGCCAAATAAGCTTCCTTCTTTCCTACAATCGCATCTGCTGTTAAAGCAATTACAGGTATATTAAATTTTTTATCTGCTTTTAACTGTTTTAATGTTTCTGTTCCATCCATTTCTGGCATCATCTGATCTAATAGTATCAAATCATATGGATTTCCTTCTTGAATCAAATCAATACATTCTTGTCCACTTTCTACTTTATCAATGGTAACTTGATAAGGTTCTAGTAAACGCGTTGCGACTTTCAAATTGAGTTTATTATCATCTACAACAAGAATGCGTTTTCCAGAAGCATCAAAAGGAGTCGCTTTTCTTTTTCTTACCTTGTGAATACCCAAATCACCAATTGGTGTTTCATCAATGATTTTTTGCGTCACTGTTACAGAAATAGTCGTTCCTTTCCCAACAACACTTTCAACGGTTAATTCTCCTTTTAACAAATCAATTAATTTCTTAACAATGGATAAACCTGTATTAGAAGTAATATTATCTGATAGAATTTCACTCATCTTTTCTTGCGACATTCCCATACCTGTATCAGTTACTTCTAATGTCAATTTATAATTAGATTTTAATACTTCCCCTTTGGCTTTTAATGTAATTTGCCCAGCATCTGTATAACGAACGGCATTATCCAGTATATTGGTCATAATCTGACGGAACTTACCACCATCTCCTAACAAAGAAGTCGGAATACTTTCTTCTATCTCTGTTTGTAAATGAATTTCCTTCTTACCTATTCTTTCTTTGGTAAGGGCAATCAAATCTTTTAGTATTTTTGCAACATTGTATTCTTTTTCATCTAAAACTAAAATACCCTTTTCTACTTTAGAAATATCTAGGATTCCATCAATAATTTCTAATAAGTTATTACTGGCACTATTGATATTATCCAAATCTTCTCGAACGGGAGTAGATAGTTCCTCTTCCAAAGCCGATTCACTTAATCCAATAATGGCATTTAATGGTGTCCGAATTTCATGAGACATGATAGATAAAAATTCTGATTTCGCATCATTTGCTTTCTCGGCTTGTTTTAGAGCATCTTGTAATAACGCATTTTGTCTTCTCATATATTCTGCGTTTTCAGTTACATTTTTAGTTAAAATAGTAACTTTTGTCTCTCCTTTACTTACTGTAAAGAAAGCAGTACTTTCCAAATACGTATCTGGATTTTCTTTTAATCGGTAACGAACAGAAATTGGATCTAACGTTTCTTTTTCTACCAATTCTTTGAAATGATCCATAGAAAATATATCTAAAATAGATGCCTGATCTTCTTCTAATATATAACGGTCTACCATTTCTTGAAAAGTATGTTCAAATTCGCCAGTTGTATCATTTCCTAAATAAGTAGCATCTTCTTTTAATTTATGAAAATTCATTTCACCTGTTAATACATCTACACTCATTTCCATATCATAAGAAATAGATGTAATTTGATTCAATTGTTGTTCTCTTGCTTTGATATCCTTAGTTTGAGATACGAGTAAATGTTGTTGATCATGTTCCGTTGTAACATCGGATACCAAAATTACATCGTATTGGGAATCACCCTCTAGAAATGGATAGATTTTAATTTTAATCCATCTTGTATGTTGATAAAGAGGATTGTGATAAGAAAACATTTGTGTTACATATTCTTTTATCCCATCCCAACTCCGTAATTCATTTTGTACAATTGGTGTATGAAAGATTTCTTCAATGATTTCTAATTCTGTTTTTTCTTTTTCGATTTCATGCAACCCCAATACATCATATACATTTTTCGTAATATAAATAATATCCCGTTTGTTATGGTCACACAAAAGGTAAATCGTTTCCGAATTTTTGACAAGAGAATCAAATAATTTATTACGATAATGTCCGCCCTTATGTTTTAAAATACGATAAATAAGTATAACAAAAACGAATAAAATAATTGCGATTAAAAAAAACATATTTCTATTCAGTCCATCCAATAACATACACTTCGCTCCTTTTCCTACTATATAGATTATAGTCTAATTCCGTCTTTTCTGTCAAGCAAACCAAGAAAAAAGATAGATGTTTCTCTACCTTTTAAAATACACGTTTTCTTAGGAAAGATGGAATATCTGTTTCATCTGTTCCACTATCTTGTTCATTGTTATCTTCATCTTTCATTTCTTCTCTTCTTGTGAAACTACGAGAATTTTCTTTGTTATTGGATTCGAATCCTGTTGCGATAACAGTTACAATGATTTCATCTGTTAGATTTTCATTGATGACTGCTCCAAAAATAGTATTGATATCTGTATTGGCAGAAGTACGAATAACATCAGCTGCCTCTTCTACTTCAAATAAAGTTAAATTTGGTCCTCCTGTTACATTGATAATCGCATCGGTTGCGCCACTAATACTCGTTTCTAATAATGGACTTTCAACTGCTTGTCTTGCAGCTTCTGTTGCACGATTTTCACCAATTCCCATTCCAATTCCAATTAAAGCATTACCACGTTTTTCCATAACAGCTTTGACGTCTGCGAAGTCTAAGTTAATTAAACCTGCAACGGCAATCAAATCAGAGATTGATTGTACCCCTCTTCTTAGGACATTGTCTACTTCTTTGAACGAATCGACAAGTGAAGTTGATTTATCAATAATTTCTCTTAAACGATCATTTGGAATAATAATTAAAGTATCGACATGTTTTTTTAATTCTTCTAATCCAGCAAGCGCTTGATCCATTCTTTTCTTTCCTTCAAAGGAGAATGGTTTGGTTACAATTCCAACTGTTAAAGCACCCATTTCTTGCGCGATATCAGCAATCACTGGAGCAGCACCTGTTCCAGTTCCACCACCCATACCACAAGTGATGAATACCATATCAGCACCTTCTAAAGCGGCTTCAATTTCATTACGGCTTTCTAAAGCAGCTTCTTTTCCAATTTGGGGATTCGCCCCTGCTCCAAGTCCGCTAGTTAATTCTTCTCCAATTTGTATTTTAATAGGAGCTTTAGAATTATTTAAAACTTGTAAGTCAGTATTGGCTACAATAAAGTCGACTCCTTTTAATCCTGATTCAATCATACGGTTAACAGCGTTGTTACCACCACCACCAACACCGATTACTTTAATTTTTGCTAATTGATCCATTTCTAATCCAAACATATATTATCCTCCTTATTCGCTAAAAAAGTATCCGAATATTTTACCTAACATCGATTCGCTTGAAATGATAGAACTTTTTTTGGTTGAGGAAAGTTCTTCCATATCGCTTTTACTAATCATTGTATAATCTCTTCCTTTTAGTTTTAATTTGTTGATAAAATATACGATATTTCCAACATTTGTTGAAAATTTATTATTTCTAAGTCCAATCATACGAATGTCGCCAACCATAGCTACTTTTCCTAGAACGCTTTCTGCAATTAAGGAAAAATTGTTCATACTGCTTGTACCACCTGTTATTAGTATATAATCTACTTCTCGTTTTGTCAAAATATTTATTTCTTTTCGCGCTAAAACAAGTATCTCTTCAATACGAGACATGACAATTTCGGAAGCCTCTAATTGGTTAATTTTAATAACCTCTCCCGTTTTATCAGTGATTTCCATTGTATCATTCACACTGGCGTAATTTTTACTTGCGAGTGCGAAACGTTCTTTGACTCTACTGGCATCTTCACTACTTAATTTATAGATATAGGATAAATCATTGTCTATATTTTTGCCACCCATACCCATCATGGAATTTTTCACCAAAATACCTTTGTTATATAAAGCAATCGATGTGGTTTCATACCCAATATTAATAACCGCTCCTACCAAATCTTTGATGTCCTTATCTCTGACAGAATAAAAATCTCCTATACTATTTAAGGAAATATCGATTACTTCTAAACCAACACTTTCTAACAAATTCACTACTGAGTAAATATTCTTCTTCGGAGACATTACCATAACAGCTCTTACGGATAAGTTACTTCCTTGCATTCCTTTTGGATCTTTGATTCCTTTTTTTTCATCCAATGTAAAATCAATTGGGATAACAGTTACCATCTCTTTATTGGGTACTGTCTTTTCCTTCATGGCAAGTTGTAATAAGTCAGTAACATCTTTGCCATCGATGATTTCTTCGCGATTCAATTCTATCGCACCATTTACCATTACGAAATCGGCTTGATACCCTGGAATGGAAGTAATGACTTTTTTGATTTGAATGCCAAGCATTTGTTCTACTTCATTGAGTGCTTTTTTGACACTTTCACTTGCTTCATATACATCTGTAATAAGTCCCTTTTTGATTCCTTTTGATTTGATAGAGGATGTTGCTAGTAAATTAAGCTTATTTTGAAAAAGCTCACACACGACTACTTTCACAGTATCGGATCCGATGTCTATGCTCGTATATACATGCTTCATACTATCATCTCCTATAATCTATCCATAATTATACTATAGATTTTTAAAAATGTAAAAGTATTTTCGAAAAAAATCCCAATTTATGAGATTTTAGTTTAAAAATATTGATGATACATATCAAATTATGTTAAAGATTTCAAATCTGTAACAATTTTAAAAATTTGTAACATCTTTTTTCCTGAAAACTAAGAAAAATATTTACTAATTGATACAGTTTTAATATAAAGAAATAAATTCAAAAAAATATGGAATCAATTAGATGCTAGTTAATAGAAACTTTTATCTTTTAATTGCTCCACCATGACATTTTAAAACATAAACTCTTTCTTCATCTTTAGAAATTGTTTCAATACCTTCAAAATAATCTAAATTACCATCAACTTGAAAGGTATATTTATATCCATTATTTATGTATTCTTTTGGTCCCCTTACGGGTAAAATATCATCTTCACCAACTTGCATTAGTGCAGGTCTTAACGCACTATCTATAGCCTCCTCACTTAAGTTTTCATTTAATGTTACACCATAATAATTCATTGCCCAAATAGGTGTATTATCGGAAGCATAAACCACTTCTTCTCCTATAAATTTTGTTCCTCCAAAATATGTATCATGATATATCATTTTACCATTACTATATTGATAGTCAAACGAACCTTCTCTTGAAGATAATGTCTTTTTTACATTTCCATTCGCATAAGTTTGTTTTTTAGCCTCAATTAAAAAATTATATAATCCTTTATCCATTATACTCACCATCCTATACCAATTTAGTAATGTTAGTTATTCTAATTTTGCTTTTAAACCTAAGACCTAAAACAAAGACTAAAAAGAAAACGCTTAACACACCAAAGTTCTACGTATCTCTTTTTTATTGTATGAGATTTCTCTCATCTATATACATAGTATCATAAGCCATAATGTCTGTCAAACAAAACTTCATGAACTTAGCATAAATATTATAGATTGCTGATGCAAAATTATATTTACAGATTATTGGACATATAGTATAATAAATTTAGGATATATGTGGTTTTGTCAGATGTCTTCCCTTTCTTTTATAACCATAAATAGAAAGGCGGTGGTGTATATGAAACAAAATGAAAAATATTTGTATTTCATAATCGCCTTGTTATTTCTAACAATTTTTATATTACTATTGAAATAACAAAAAAAGGCATCTAATCTATCTATTGATTTGTTAGATGCCAATTCCCAAGATAAGGGATGCATTTGACTCACCTAAACCAAATGTATCCTTTTTATAATATGAAGTTGCCTTCATCTGTATACATTGTATCAAGTTATTTTGAAGTTGTCAAATACCTCACAACATAAACAATAAATTTTTATAGATTGTTAATGCAAAATTATATTTACAAATAGTTAGCTCAATAGTATAATTGATTTAGGATATATTTGATTATGTCAGATGTTTTCCCTTTTCTTTTGCTGTGAAAAAGAAAGGCGGTGATATTTATGAAAAAGAACGAAAAATGCCTCTATTTCATAATTACGCTGTTATTTATTGTAATATTTGCGTTAATCGCTTTATTATACATAAAATAAAAGACATCTGATAATCACAACCGTGATTTGTCAGGTGCCAACCCATAATGGGATTACATTTGACTCAGCAAAAAATCAAATGTATCCTTTTTTATTGTATGAAGTTGCCTTCATCTGTATACATTCTATCAATTTATTTTGAAGTTGTCAAATACCTCACAACACAGACATTCACGAACAATATATTTTTTATTATGGTAGTAAAGTAAAATATTGTCCTGAATCTAAATTTAGAATTCCTTTTTTATTTCCATATTTGCTGATAAATTCCGCATAAATACTAACATAATTATTGATATTCTCTAATTTTTCTAATGTCAAATAGACATAATTGCCATCTCGCATAATAAATAAGAAACGTTCTTCATCCACATTACTTGGTTGATATATGATTTCTGAAACACGTTCTAAAATAGTAGAATCAATCTCTTGCATTTTTTTCTGAAATGAGTCATAAATGGTATCTGGTACATAGTTAAGCAAAACAGGTGCATTCCATTTTTCTTCTATCACTTTTAGATTTGAAAGAATGGTTTTACCAATTGTTTGATTATAAAAAAGAGGATAATTTTCGATAATTTTGATATGGATTTCTTTTCCTTTTTTCTTTTCAATGCGAGCAGAAGCAATTCTAGGGTCATTTTTGAGTTTTCTTACCATATCACTTTTCATTGTCTTTATGATAGATGGATAATTTTGAATTCCTGCTAATTCAATCACTTCTTGATCGGTTAAATAGACATTGCCCTCTATATAAATGTTACGAATGGGAATATCTAAGCATTTAGATAGAATAAAAGCAAAACAAGCAAAGCAAACAAGAACGATGAAAACCCGGCCATAACGTACTTTTCGACGTTTGATTTTTTTTACCTTTTTTTTAGGTAAAGTTTTTTTCTGATACACTCGTTTTGTTACGCGCTTTTTTTGCTTCATATCTATCCCTCATTATTCTACGATTTCTTGTTCCAATATTAAATCAATTTGATATTTTTCTTTGACTTTTTTTTGAATGGTACGAATGATTGCAACAATATCTTTTCCACTTGCAGTTCCATCTGTTACAATGAAGTTGGCATGTTTTTCAGATACTTTTGCGCCCCCTACTTGATAGCCTTTGAGGCCTACTTCTTCAATCAATTTCCCTGCTGGAATATCATCTGGATTTCTGAAAACACTTCCTGCACTTGGAAATTCTAACGGTTGGGACATTAGTCTTCTTTTTTTACGATCTTCTATAATTTCAATGATTTCTTCTTTATTGCCTTTTTTTAGAACTAAACTCGCTTCTAAGCAAATATAATCTGGGTGTTGTTTCAAAAAAGAGGTACGATAATGAAAATCTAAATCACGGTTATACATTCTTTTAATTTTTAATTCTGGTGTAATGACTAAAATACTTTCTACCACATAGCCCATATCACTTCCATAGGCACCTGCATTGTTGAAAATAGCACCTCCAATCGTTCCTGGGATTCCTGTTGCAAATTCAAGTCCTGTATATCCCATACGAGAAAGCTTAAGCGCCAGTTTCAATGTAGGATAGCCTGCACCTACTTGTACTTTTGTATCCTCTATTTTTAAAGTATCAAAGGCATTTAATCGAATTAAAATACCCTCATAATCTTTTTGAAAAATTAAATTAGAACCACCACCTATAATTTTATAGGAAAGTTTATTTTCTTTAATATATTCGAGTAAATGAATTAATTCTTTTTGCGTTTCAGGTTCTACTAAAACAGTTACTTTTTCTTTCAGTTTATAGGTCGTGTAATCCTTTAAGGAAATGGATTCCATTACCTTTCCACATTTTTTCAATTCTTTTATCACATTACTTCACCATTTCTTTTAAGGTCTCATAAATGATTGTTGCACTATTTGGAATATCTAATGTTTCCAAATTTTTTTGCATCATTTTTAATCGTTCGGAATCTTTTATCATTGTATCTACGGTTCTTACCAAAATATCCCCTTTTAAATCCTTTTCTTCCAATAAAACAGCTGCATCTTGTTTGATAAAATCCATCGCATTTTTGTATTGATGATTGTCAGGCACATAAGGACTTGGTATTAAAATAGATGGAATTTTAAGTGCAATAATTTCACTCAATGTCGTAGCACCACATCTTGTAATCATAATATCTGCATGATGCATCATTTCAATTTGATTTTCGATATAAGGTACCACAAAGACATTTCTTGGAAATTTATTTTTGGAAACCGTTTCATAAGAATCTTTTCCAGTTACAAATAGAATTTCATATTCTTTATTTTGAAATAGGTTCATTGTTTTCACTAAAATTTCATTCATTTTACTAGAACCGAGTGACCCCATTACAATATAAACCAGTTTTTTGTCTTTGGATAAGCCATACTTCGTTTTATCTGCTTTTTTGGATGCTCTTGCAGCTTCACTACATGGATTTCCTGTAAATATGGTTTTATATTCTGGAAAATGTTTCATGGTAGTTTTAAAGGATACCCCTATTTTATCTGTATATTTACTTAAAAATAAATTGGCCTTTCCTGGAACACTATTTTGCTCATGAATAAATGTTGGATAGCCTAATTTCTTAGCAGCATAAATGACAGGTCCTGTTACATATCCACCAACACCAATTACTACATCTGGTTTAAATTCTTTCATCATATGTTTGACTTCTTTGATGCCTTTCATAAAACATTTGATTGTTTTAAAATTTTTCAGTAAATGTTTTCTTTGAAATCCATATATTTCAATCGTCTCAAATGGAATTCCTCTTTCAGGAACAATATCTTTTTCCATACGATTGTGTGTTCCAATGTATAAAAATTCACTATTAGGTTCTTTTTCCTTAATTTTATCTATTATGGCTAATGCAGGATATATATGTCCTCCTGTTCCACCAGCACTTATGATTACTCTCACATAACCACCATCCTAATCTCATTATATCATAATTCTATGTGATTTGAGAATATTTTAGAATAATACCCATAAGAAAAGTATCATAATAAAATGATACCTTATGACATGATTTTTTTACCTTTTTGATATGGCGGTTTTACATCACCATCAAATAGCAATAAAGCAAACTCCTTTTTTAAATCTATTTCTTCCAATAACATAGTCAATACTTCATTCTGAAATGGTAATAATTGGTTAACTACATTTCTAAAATATTGAGTTGCATTACGACCTGTTTGATGTTTCTCAATCACTTCTTCAATTGTACCACTGACTACAGCACTCTCATCTTTTGTAATTGTATTTTTTTCCCAGTGTAACTCGTGAATAGATATAGTGTTTTCTGCTTGATTAGAATCATGAGAAAAGCTAGTATTATAAGTAGTTCTATCTTTCGCATTTTCCATCTTTTTATTTTTATCACAGGTAGAAATACAGTATTCATATGCTTTTTTCCTATTTGATGATTCTATATAAATGGTTTCTTCTATGTGATTCTTATCTGTTTTTCTATCAAAATTAATTGACATCATATTTTCTTTCATAGTCAAATTTATATATCCATATTCTTTACTCCAGATAGTTAAACTCTTTCCAAGGCAGATACAAACTTGATCCATATTTGGATTTTGTAACATAAATTCATATGTATCATGATTCGTGCCATCCTGTCTTCTAACATTTTGATATCGAATCTTATCACTTTTAATTTGAGTACAATAGCCAAATACTGCTGGTAAATTCTTTTTTGCATTTTTATGATGGAGTTTTTTCTTTTGAATAAAGCCAATCTCTTTTCCCTTTTCATCTACCACCAGATAACGACTGTAATCATCTGGACCAATTACACGATATCCAAATAAATTTAAAAATCTTACTTCACTTTTAATTTCACAACCAAATTCTTCTTGTTCCATAAATGGATTCCTCCCTCGCTCCAATATTATAGCATATCCCTTTTTATTTGCATAGAAAAATCAGTACGCTATGATACTGATTCATCTGATATAGATAATTCTATATTCTTTTTCTTCTTTTCTTTTTTCTTTTTATGTCTCGCTTCTATTGCGGAATCTTTTCTCTTTCCCTTTCTACAGATTACGATAATTAAAATGAGTAATAGGAAAAGACAAACACCACCTAAGCATAGACCAATCAATTGATATAAGTTTTTTTCTTCTTCCATCAATTTTATTTCTTCATCATAATAAATCTGTAATGTATTTTCTTCACTATTATATAAATAAAGATTTGCCTTTCCTGTTTCAACATTCATTCCATAGATAAGGGCATAGTTGGAAGATTCCTTTAATTTGTAAGCCGTCACTTCTTTATCATTAATTACAACAATAGATGCATGATAGCGTGCAGGTATTTCCTTTAATTTCATTGGATATAATACGATTCTTTGAAATGAAAATTCTTGGTATTCCTTGTAACTATTTGCCTCACTATCATAGATATAATAACCAATTGTACCAGTTTTATCTTTAAGACCAACTAATGTATAATTGGTAATTTCACTATAGTAGGCAGGGACTTCTTCCTCACCTATCATGACAATTGTTTCTACATAATTAGAAGGTGTGATTAATTCTGTCCGTTTACGAACTACACTATAAGAACTACCATTGACATTTGCTTCAATGGGATTATATTCTTTGACATTTACATTGAGTACATAAGTTCTAGAATTTCCATTTTGAGCAGTCACTCTAATTTCAAATCGATTCGCACCCTCAATAACTTCTTTTTCCCCTAGTCCTTCTACACCTGCTGTCCCATCTTCTAGTGAACCTACAATATTAATTTTGGTTGTTCCTGGTTCCATTTCTACTGCATATTCTAATTGTTCTTTATTGAATTCAGGAGAAATTCCTACACCTTCAATTCCTAAAGAAGATAAATAATTATTAGAAGATAATACCACTACTGGTCTGTTTTTGACAGTAACTGTTACTGACTTTGATGCTGTGTAAGCCGAATTGGTTGAATAATCAGCGACATCTTTTGGTATGACAGTAATTGTAGCACTTCCTGCGGCATTTGACTTAAATTTATATGTCACAGTTGCATCATCTATAAAATCGGAAGCAACCCCTCCTGATAAAACTGCGCCATTAGAAGATGTAATTGAGAAATTACCAGCTAATCCTGATGCTTTCACCGTAACAACTATATCAGTTCCTACATAAGGAGACGTATTGCTTACATATACTTCTAAAGAACCAGCATTTACACTTTCACTATATAGGAAAAAAGCACCTAAAATAATAAATATACTACTAATTATTTTTTTCATTCAATCACACTATTCCCATTCATAATATAATTTTTAATATTAACATAATCTACTGCTGAAATTGTTCCATCTTGATTTACATCAGCAGCTAATTTATATGCCCCTGTTAAAGTAGAAGAAGCCATAATACAATTTTTTACTTGTACATAATCTACGGCAGATACTTTTCCATCACCATTGACATCACCGTAAATAACAATACGGAATGCTTTACTTTCTTGTCCATTTGAAACGGTTACAACATCTCCAGTTCCAAGGGCAGTTCCGTCTTTCAATTCAATGGTTTGATTGTTTACACTCCTTGTAACTGTCACAGATATATCTTGATTATTTCCTTTGATATTGGCAATTAGGGCTTGGGCAGATGTTCCTAATTTAATTTTGGAAATATAATCATTATTATAACTATATGGCGAAGACTCTATAATATTCGTAATAGAAGAAACACGATTTTCTTCCTCTTCTTTGGCTTCTTCATCAATCTTATCTTTTGTTTCTTCATCTTCTATTGCTGGTAATAAAGAAGGTGTGTCTGGCATATTTTGATATACTGGAATTAAAAATTCAATTGCACTATCTAAAAGTCCATCTATTTTTGAATATGCCTCATAAGTAGATTTACCTTCTGACATTGGGGCTTGAATATTTGTCATATATTGATGAGAATAATTACCAGCATAATTACTTGTAACATTCCATTTTTTAAAATATAATGTATTTTGCTTTTTATTAATATAGGATTCTGCGATATAAGAAGCTCCATTTTTTATAGATAATTCAATTGTGGTCCAAGGCCGATTAAATGAGGTAGTTTCTGATTCTGTTGCAATATATCCAGAAGCAAAATTAATTGCACAGGCAACTGGGTTAGCACAACTAGAGTTTGCTCCTAAATTGTATACGTTATAATAAGCTACATCATTAATTTTATTTGTCCCATTGGCAGAACCACTCAATTTTCCATCTGATAAAACAACTTCTTGTTTTGAGCTTGCTGCCAAATGCACTGGATTAATACTATTGCCATTATAAGTTGCAGCTTCTATATAGGTTTCTGCATATGGATATAAATCGGTATTTTTTAGCACATTTTGCACTACTTCTAATGTTTGATAGTTACTATTGTAACTTAAATTTTCAAACATAAAGATTTCTTTTTCTGCTAGAAAATTTCTAGGATCTAAATAGTAAGCTACCGTTTGTGCATTGGCAGCATACCAATTATTGGGTTCTTTAACAATATATTTTTGATTGATAGGATCATAAGATCCTTCTTCTAATGAAATATACTTTGTACCCTTTTCTAAATCGGTTATCTGAATATAACTCATTCCAACAATACTTTCGTTTTGAACAGATTCGTTCCAATCTAGATTGGTTTGGAAGGCTGTAAAAATCCAATTAGGATGTGCATCCTTGAGTAATGTTAATCTTTCAAAGTAACTTTCAGGAAAGCCTGCCTTTGTAAATTCTTCGGCATACTTACTTGTATCAACATCCGTTTTAACAGCATCAGCACAAACATACCCAGTTACTGCCCCAGATTTTGTTGTAATAAAAGTGACTTCCAAAAAGTGACTTTTACAGCTATCAATTGTAGATTCAACAGGATTATTATAGTTTTTTATTTTTACTTCATCACCTAAATCTAAACAATGTAAAGCTCCTGGTGCTGCATAATTACTATCATATTTTCCATTAACTTGATATAAGCAACCTTTCCCAGTCATGTCTATATTAGGTTCCTTTGTAATAACTAAATTTCCTTGTGTAATATAAGCAGGAATATTGGTTTTTTCTTCTTCCACTTCACTTGCAAGTATACTACATGGAAGTAAAAGAAAAATGAAAGACAAAATTAAGATATAATTTTTATTATTTTTCATTTTATCCCTTCTTTCTGCCATAATTCGACTTTATTCCACATATATTATAGCAAAATTAAGGACATATGTACAGTATTTAGCAATAAAAAAAGAGTGGTTTACAAAAAAAGGAAAACCATAGCACTATAGTTTTCCAAATGTATCCAATTTGGATACACTACAGTTTACGTTTCAAAGACTTTTTTTATGCAAAGAATTGATTATAATGAATGAATTTGTTAAAATAGACTTACTGGAGGACTCATATGAAAAAACTTAAAATAAATCAAAAAACAGGTAATTTAAAACAAATCATGAAAGAATATAAAAAATGGCTACCCAATATGTTAACAGGAATGCGTATCGTTCTAACACCTATTATTATCGCTTTAGGCATCATGAAACAAATTGAGCTTGTCATTGTATTTGCAACACTAGCTGCGCTTACCGATTGTTTGGATGGCTTGTTAGCACGTAAATGGAATTCAGTAAGTGAAATAGGAGCCAAATTAGATGCGGTTGCGGATAAGATTTTTGCGATTGGACTATGTCTTTGTCTCACTTCCCTATTTCCTATTTTATGGGCGGTTGTCGCTTTAGAAACAATTCTAGCAATTTGTAATTTAGTATTTCACTATAAAAGTAAAAAAACAGAGTCACTATGGATTGGTAAAATCAAAACTACAGTTTTATTTATTACAATTTTATTCGTTATATGTTATCACTTTTTACCTAGTTTAACAGGAATGGTACAAGGGCTTATTTATGTATGTATGAATTTACAAGTATTATGTATCATTGAGTACTCTTTCAATTTTTATGATAATATGCATCCTATTACAGTGGAAGATAATAAAATGCATCAAGAAATTATGCAGGATGCAATGGAAGAAAAAACAATTGAAATCGAACATTTAGATGAACTCATTATGCAATACGATGTTCAAGAAAAAGATACGCAGTAGTATTTTTTTTTATGTACTTTTCTACGCATATGTATTAACGGTTGGAATTGTTCTTGCATATTTTATTATGGAAAAGGAGGAATCCGCGTGACTGGGACTACTGGACCAACCGGATCATCGGAGAATTTATGAAAGAGAAAAATTTAAAAATATGTGTATATACCATTTGTAAAAATGAAGAACAATTTGTGAATCGTTGGGTAGATTCTATGCAAGAAGCAGATGCAATCTATGTACTGGATACAGGATCTACGGATCATACAGTAGAAATATTGAAGCAAAGAAATGTAAATGTAGAGACAAAGGTGATCACACCATGGAGATTTGATGTTGCAAGAAATCTTTCTTTGGATATGGTTCCAAGCGATACAGATATTTGTGTCTGTACAGATTTAGATGAAGTGTTTGAACCTGGTTGGCGTAAAAAATTAGAAGAAGCATGGGATGAAAATACAAAACATGCGAGATATAACTATAATTGGAGCTTTGATGATAAAGGAGATCCTGCCGTTAATTTTTACATTGAAAAAATACATAGTCGAAATGAATATCGTTGGACACACCCTGTACATGAAGTATTACGTTATTTTGGTACAACAAAAGAAAATTTCATCACGATAGATAGTATTACACTCAATCATTATCCAGATCATTCCAAATCAAGATCCAGTTATTTGCCTTTATTAGAATTATCGGTAGCAGAAGATCCAGAAGATGATCGTAATATGCATTATCTTGGAAGAGAATACATGTACTATGGAAAATGGAATGAATGCATTGATACACTAATTCGTCATTTACATTTAAAAAGTGCTACATGGAAAGATGAGAGATGTGCCTCTATGCGTTTTATCGCAAGATCTTATCAATCATTAGAACGTTTTGATGAAGCAAAAATGTGGTTAGAAAAAGCGATAGAAGAAGCCCCCTATTTAAGAGATCCTTATGTAGAAAGGGCAATACTTGCCTATCATTTAAAAGAATTTGATGATGTAATTACATATGGAAAACAGGCATTACAAATTCAAACACATGCTAAAACTTATATCAATGAACCATTTAGTTGGGATTCTACTGTATATGATATTTTATCCATTGCATACTATTATCAAGGTGACTTAAAAAATGCAATTAAATATGTCAATTTTGCTTTAGATATGAATCCACAAGATGAAAGATTACTACAAAATAAACAGTTAATGGAAAAAGAGGATTAGATTCCCCTTTTTTAATGATTAAAAGGGGCTGAGTAGAAATGAATAAATTCTATTCAGCCCCTCCTTTTTTATTGTAATTGAAATCGATAATGCCCTATAATTCCTTTTTTCTTACTCCATCTTTGTAATGTATCTTCTTCTAATTTAGGTTGTCCTGCATTATGTATCAAATAAGGAATCCCTTTGGAATTTCTCTTATCTGAAACAATGCCAATATGTTCACTTTTTCCAAATACAACAATATCTCCAGGTTGCCACTCTTCTATTTTGGACAAATCATTTGTAAGTATAATAGTATTTCTTTGAAAATAAATATTTAAGTTCGTAACTCTTCTAAAATCAATATTAGGATCTATCTTTGTAATATTAGGATAAGCTTCCCTATTCTTTTCAATATCTTCTGAAACAAGATCTTTTAACGAATACCCAGCTTCTTTTAAGGCTCTCCAGATGACATCTGTACAGACCCCCTCTGTTTCAGGCGGGTATCCACCACTATAATACTTACTCACATACTTTGGTTTAAGTTTTACCTCTTTTTTTGCACCATTTAAAATATCCATATAATCATCAATTCCATTTTGATTGTAATCAATTTCAGAATGAATGATATCGATATGAAAATCGGAGGCAATATAACTTTTTTTGGGAAGAAATCTATAATAGTCTAGAACAAAAAGACCAATTAATATCAAAATAAATAAACCTACAAATAACAAGTAGAAAGAACGTTTCATATGATCACCTATTCCATTATAACATGAAAAAAGCAAATCACATATGATCTGATTTGCTATCAAATATTATTATGAATTTTTGATAATAATTCGTGTAATTGATTTAATTCTTCTTCAGAAAAATGAGATAATAATTCATTTGTATCTAATTCTTTGTTGTGATGTAATAAATGACCACATTTTCTTAAATCCATAATTACTTGTTCACCTGATGATTTAGGTTCATTATCGTTATTTTGTTTACCAAAATGTTCCATTCCTCTTCCACAGCTTAAATGATCTATGGAACAATGATTTGGACAACATGGACATTTTTCTTGATTCATATTTTTTCCTTCTTTCTATTCATTTTAAATTATTTGTTATTTATATAAATACATATCATCTGAGCAACCTGTTCATTTCCAATAGATGCATCTATACACAAATCATAATTGTTTTTATCTCCCCATTTTTGGTTGGCAATTATACTATAATAATTGGATCTTGATTCATTAGAATCCATTATATGCTTCTTTGCATCTTTCTCATTATCATTATAATTTTTCATCACATTTTTCACCTTATAATCCATAGGAGCATAAATAAATATTTTAATTAAACTTGGATTATTTCTTAAAATATAGTCTGCAGATCTACCAACAATTACTGCACTACCCTGCTGTGCAATTGCTTCAATTACTTTTGCCTGATTTATAATGGCATCTTTATTGACATCCAAAGATAAATAGTTATCATATAATTCTTCTATATCATCTGTCCCATGTAACTGATTTCGAACGGCAAATTCCTTGATTTCCTCTTTATCATAAAATGGAATATTTAATTTTTTTGCTACTAATCTCGCAATCTCTTTTCCATTTGTTCCATGTTCCCTTGAAATAGAAATAATAAGATGATTGGATATTTTTGTATCACGAATCGTCCCAATTTTAGCATGATAAGATTTTTTTAGAATCAATATGGAAATAAGTGCTGTTAAAATTTCTGAAATAGGGAATGTCCACCATACAATATTTACAACTTCATCGGATAAAGTAAACAAATATGCTATTGGAAAAACAAACACCACTAATCTTAGGAAAGAAATCAAAAGAGGCCTTCCCGCATAATGAATGGACTGTAATATTCCTTGAACAGCAATCGAAAAGCCCATAAATACAAATCCTAGGCTCGCAATTCTAAGAGCCTTCGTACAAACATGAATCATCTCTGCAGTAGTTCCTCCTGCAAGTCCAAAAAGTCCTGCAAGTGGATGTGCGAAAACTTCGAATAACACGGTTAAAAGAAAACTTACCATTGAAGTATCAATAATTCCATATTTGATACAATCATCAATTCTATTTTTATCTTTCATACCATAATTAAATGATAAGATTGATATGATTGTATTTGATAAGCCAAATGCTGAAAATAATGCGACTTGTTGGATTTTATAATAGATACCAAATGAGCCAATTAAGATCGTTTGATCTACTTCTGCAAGCCCTAAAATGGCGTTCATTCCTGCCATCATAACGGCAAGTAATCCCTGCATAATTGCCGCCGATATTCCAATGCTATAGATTCCCTTTATCAGTTTTCCATTCGGTTTTACATATTTTAAACTTCCATCAATTTCTTTGTTTTTTGTATAATGGAATAGCATAGCGATAAACAAGGAAACGAATTGCCCTATTATCGTAGCCCATGCAGCTCCAGCAACTCCCATATGAAGTGGATAAATAAAGATATAATACAATATAATATTTACGCAGGCACCAGAAATTTGAGAAATAGTAGAAAGCATTGTTTTGCCTGTTGCTTATAGAAATCTCTCATATACGGTATAACCGATAGATCCTAGTGATAGACAAGCACATATTTTTAAATAGGTTGTACCCATTTCAATAATTTCTTCCTTGTTTGTAAATAAAGAAATAAACCATTCAGAACCAAACCAACCAAATAGTAAAAATACCAAGTAAATACAGATGCTTAAAAAAATCCCATTTCCAGCAACCCGATTCACCTTTTCTTGTTCTTTTTCTCCTAAACTTTTGGATAAGAGTGCATTTAACCCTACCCCAGTTCCAACTCCAATTGCAATAATCATAATTTGAATTGGAAATGAAAATGTTAATGCTTGATTGGCAATTGCTCCCTTAGTACCCATATTCGTAACAAAGATACTATCAATCACATTATATAATGCTTGTAATACCATAGAAACAATCATAGGTAGACCCATCTTCAAAAATAGTTTATTCATTGGAGCAACAGCCATCTTATTTTGCTTTTCTTCTTTCATTTGAATCCTCCTTTACTAGGCGAGAAAAAAGAGCATAAACCCAAAACTGGATTTACGCTCTTTTAAAAGCCACTCGTCGTACAAGTATAGTATAACAAACTTTTCAATTTTTTTCAAACATGTTTTTAAATTTTTACAAAATTGTTCACTTATCTTGATTTCGAAAAGGATGCTTTAGTTTATTTTTGATTTCTATTCTAATAATATTCATGGCTATTTCATATATTCGATTTGCTTCAGAATTTTCAATCTGTAATTCGTTTATCAAATCTCTTATTATTTTATCTTTACTTTTTTTGCCAAACAAGGATGTACTTTCAAGAATATGATTAATAATGATACATTTTTCTTTTTCATAATTTAATTGATTTTGAAGTTCTTGTATAAATTCTGTTTTATGCATTGTCATCGCCATATATTTTTCCTTTCGAATCTAATTGAATTTGATAACCATATTCAAAAATATAGGATATACTGAAAATAATAATTCCAAAAATAATATCAATGAGTTCCAACTCTAACTCTAAATCAATACCTATTATTAATTGTAAAATGAATCCTAAAATATATGGAACAATCATATAAATTATAACATAAAAAGAAATTTTTCTAATGTAGTAAACATTATCCATTGTAAAAGGTGTATCGCATTCATTGTTGTTTTTAAACAATTTGTATAAATAATTGGATATCATTCTTAATAGCAGTAACGAAATAATTAATCCCACTAAGACTATTTCAACATGAATTATGATCTCAGTATTCGTATGATGATCTAAATATTCTGCAACGATTGAGACTTCTGATTCCCTTATGTTTCCAATTACTGTATCGTTTGATTTTAAAACATTTCCATCCACATGAATATTTTTGGAAATAAAAGGAACTACAATCATAACGATCAATAATATTCCTGCTCCAACCTCAGATACAATTCTCACAATTTTTGATAATACATAAATCACTTTACTTATCATTTTCATCTTTTTTTGTTTTTCTTTTTTAAACTTAACAACACTCATTTTAATCTCTTCATCTAATGAATCTATATCCGCAAAATTTTCATGAACCAAATCATTGATTTTACATTTAAAGATATCACATAAGCACATAATATTCTGCATACTTGGAAAATTCTCTCCAGTTTCCCATTTGGATATAGACTGCCTTGATACTCCAAGTTTTTCTGCAAGTTCTTCTTGTGATATTTTTTTATTTTTTCTAATTTGTTTCAGATTATCTCCGAATTTCATTAGACATTTCTCCTTTCTGTTGTTAAGTTTATGATAAATTATTATTTTATTCTACCAACTTTTAAGTGCATTTTACTTATCACGCAAAATTTTACAATTGTTGTTCTGTTTCCTGATTCATTTTCTTTCAATACTCCCATAATAGCGCATACATACTCATATAGCACCCCTATGAAATAAAAAATAGTAAATCCAATACATCCAATAATTTACTTTTAAATTTTTCACTTAGTTTGCACAGTTTGATTATACTTCCAACCATCAAATAAATACTAAATAAACATAGTAACAAACCTAAAATTCCATTGGGAGATTCCAATATAAATAATTGTAAAATAAAGGAGAGTAATCCTATCATAAATAGTACTCCACATAAAACCTTTTGATTTTGTTTCTTCATAAATCTTCACTCTTTTCTATTGAGGTATATCATACACTATCCACAAAACAATTGTACCCAATACGTTTTTCCATTTAAAGTATATGTCCCAACTCCAATTGTTCTATGCCCAGAAGCAATCATATTATTATAGTGTCCAGGAGAATTTTTCCATGATGTTGCGACTTTTTGGGGAGTACCATTATAACCACCTGTTCCATATGCAATATTCTCAGCAAAAATCATACGTTCAAATCCCATATCATCCCCAACAGAGCTCCATGATCTTCCATCTGGTCTTGTATGACGAAACGTATCAGCATAAGCCATTTCAATTGCGCGAATGGTTGCGAGCACACTCAATTCACGATTTAGAGTTAATGGTTCGGTACTTACTTCTACTCTATATTCATTGACATATTTGGTAACTTCTTCATAAAGCGCATAACTACTAGTACTTACATTACGTGCTTCTGATTCAAGTTCCTTACTCGTTGCCTGAAAACCACTTGTATCCAATTCTCTATTGGAACTGATTAATTTCTTATCGGTAGTAGCATTGCTATAGGTGGTAATAGTATAGATATTTGTAACTTTATACTTTGTTCCATATTTTCCATCTTCATATGCTTCTTCGGTTTCATTTTTGGTACTCACAACTGTTATCACTGGTTGAGGAGGATTGTTGTTTGTCTCTTCCTTTGGATTGGAATTATTGTTCGTACTAACTGCTTGATTTGGAGTCTCGTTTATCTCTTTATTTTGAACAGTTAGATGAACCTTTTTCTTCACTTCATTTAAGGCATTATCACGCGCTACTATGATATACTCTTTTGTTCCAACGGTAGTGTCCAATTCTACAGTATTACCCTCCAAATCTGTTATTGTAATCATACAAGCAGCATTCGAATTATCCTCACAATGCACAATAAAATCATCAGAGGTAATCTCATCTCCCAAAGTAATTTCTACATCTTTTACTTCTAAAACAGGCGGTGTCTTATCTACTACTTCTAGAATGGAATGATAAATTTCACCATCTAGTTCAATTGTAACATCATATATTCCAATACTATAAACAATATTCTCATTCAAAATCAAGTTTCTATCAGAAACAGTTTCATCTTGATTGATTAATGTAATTTTGACGTCATTTAGATTTATTTTTTCCAAAAAGAAAATTTCATAATCAAGAACAGTTCCAGAATCCATCACTACTTTGTCTTTGATTTCTATTTTCTTTTGGTCTTCTACTATAGAGGATTTTTTTGGTTTTAAAATCCAATCTCGATTTAGAAATACTAAAATTACCGCAACAATTACAAGCATTCCTAGAATAATCAATATGACCTTCTTCTTGGTTATCATTTTCTTTTCTTTCTTATCCATAATCTAAAATCCTTCCTTTTACGCAATCGTAAATTCGGCGGTTATATAGTGTTTGGTTCCTTCTCCTGCATAAGATGTATCTTTTAAAATCCGATATTTGCCATTTTCTAGTGTTCCATAATGATATTCCCAATTCACTTTTAATTCTAATGTATGATTTTCATTGACAGAATATCCAATCGTAATAAAAGTCATATCGTGTTTCGGTTTCATTTCCACCCACACTCCGTTTTCCTCTTTTTCAAGCTGATATCCCTCTCCATAAATATTGTTCCTATCACTGGTATCCGTAATAATGACAGTTGCTCCTTTATTCGTTAAAGTACCCTTTTTGATTGTCATGGATACATTCTCTAAATCATCTATTTTGATGCTACACTTATTTATTAAGGTTTCTTTTTCTTTGGCAATATAAATATCTTGGTTATGGTCTATTGTATTACATGAGATAACATAAAAATCTTCATTTCCAAATTCTTGCTGATTCTCGTCATAGTGATATATGATAGAACCACCATCTCTTAATGTATCCACATAATTTAATTGTTTCAAAAAATCCCCTACTGTAATTTCCTCGTTCATGAAAGCATCAAATAGGTTAGAACTACTAGAATGTAAATAAGGAACTTCAAAGGAAAAAGATACATGTCTACCATCATCTAAGGTAAGACCAAGCATAAATAATTCTTGTTGTGAATTGGAAACTTTTTCTACCTTTTTGCGACAACCAGTACCTGAAATTAGAATACTACAAATAATCAAATGAAATAATACTTTTTTCATCACTTCACCTTACCACTTTCTACCCCACATTATATCACAAGTTGAAAGATTTTCCTAATCCAATAACCATTAGAAAAGGATCCCTTAGGACCCCTTTATTACATCATATTTTCTAGCTTTTTATTTGCCTTTTTCATGGTTGCATCTACTGCTTTTTCTACACTCTTCTTTACAGGCTTATTATACTTTTGATACGCCAAAACAGCCCCTGCACCTATACCCATAAGTGCCATATCCTTAACAAATTTCATATTATCACCTTCTCGCCAAAAAATATGAATGTATGCATATACACTATACATACATTCATAGTTTGCATCATTTACTCGAATTTATACAGACATTTCTTAACTTTTCACATAAACTCGTTTTGCGAATTCTTTCATGATCATTGGATACACTATAGGTAAATGCTTGTATTTCTCCCATAACAATTAATTTTTTCTTTGCTCTTGTAACACCTGTATAAATAAGTTTACGATAAAGCATTCTATAATAAGACATGCAAATTGGTAAAACAACCAATTCAAATTCACTTCCTTGAGATTTATGAATACTGATAATAAATCCATGTTTGATTTTAGAAAAGTCTTTTGGTAAATATTTTACTTCTAACCCATCATAATCTACATAGATCTCATTTTTTTTACTTTTACTCATTTCGGATGGAATAATGCGACTAATAATGCCAATATCACCATTAAACACATTTTCTTCTGGCATATTGACAAGTTGTAATACTTTGTCGCTTTCCCTAAAAATCACATCTCCTACTTTGATTTCTTGTTTATCCTCTTCTTTGGGATTCCAAATTGCCTGTAACTCTTGATTGAGACGGTCTATTCCATTTGGACCTGCATACATCGGTGCCATCATTTGGACTCTTTTATAATCATATCCTTTTTCAATTAATTGTTCTGTTAATTTTTTTAAAGAAGGGCCAATTTGTTCTGGTGAACATTCCAAAAAAGTAAAATCGTTTGTGGTACTTAAGTATTGCTCACTTAAATTGTTATTTTTAATTTCTTCGGCAAGTACAGGAATATAAGAATCATTACTCTGACGATAAAGTAAATTAAGAGGTATAGTCGTAATACATTCACTGAGAAGCAAATCTTTTAAAATTTCTCCTGGTCCAACACTTGGTAACTGATGATAATCCCCTACCAAAACGAGTTTGATATTTGTCGTTAACCCTTCTAATAAATGCTCAAATAATTGGGTATCAATCATGCTTACCTCATCGACAATAATCAGTTTTTGTGTAGCAGGATTCCATTCATTGACGGCAAATTCGTTGTTATCCTTATTCCATTTTAAAAACCTGTGAATGGTAGTAGCTGGAAATAAAGTTGCTTCCGCCATTCGTTTACTTGCTCTTCCTGTAGGTGCCAGTAAAGCAATTTCACTTTCTGCCTCGTCTTGTGATAAATGGTTTAAACTTTGGTATAATTCGACAATGGCTTTGATAATCGTCGTCTTTCCTGTGCCGGGTCCACCTGTAATAATGGTAATATGTTTTTGTAAAGATTCTCGAATAGCTTTCTTTTGTTCTTCATTATATTCTATTTGTTCCTGCTTTTCTAAGGTTTGAATATTCTCATCTAAATTTTGATATCGTTCATCTTCCTTTTGAATGAGGTTCCAAATTCGTTTTACAATATATTGTTCTGCATCATGTATCGTTTTTAAATAATAGCGATTTTCTTCTAATACAAATTTATTTTCCAAACACAAATCTTCTAAATAGCTTTGAAATAAATCAAAATCAACTTCCAAACCTAGGTATTGGTTCATACTTTCATATAAATCTTCTATTACAAAATAAGTATCTCCTGTTTCAAAAGAAAGTTTTTTTCCAATGTAAAATAAACAAGCCTTCATACGTCTTTCATCTAATGTATCTATATTGAAATGAGAGGCAATACGATCGAGTTTTGGAAACGTAATTTCTTCTACCTCATCTAAAACTCTATAAATATTATGTTCCAATTCTAAAATGGTATTACCTTTGTAACAATTATAAATAGAAAGAGCATCTTTCATGGAAAAGCCAAGTTCTGTTAAATAAACAATTGTTTTATGGCTTTCTTCGTACTTGGTTAAATTTTGAATGATTTGATTTTGTTTTTTCAAAGAAAGTTTTGGTACTAGATTCAAGCAAGCAGGATCTTCTAAAATACGGTCCAGTGTATTTTCTCCTAATGTTTCAACAATTTTAGTTGCCATTTTTTCACCAATACCTGAAAATAAATCACTCGATAAAAAGGAGATAATGCCATCCTTGTCCTCTGGTTTCATATGTTCTGATTCTGTTACTTGAAATTGTAATCCATATTTAGGGTGATTGACTACCTCCCCTTTGCATAAATACATATCATCTTCTTTTAAATCAGCAAAATAACCCGTAAATGTAATGGTTTTTTCGATATAGTCTTGTAATTCTTCATCATCGGTTTCTTTTAGCTTCAAAATACCAATGACAAAGCCTTTTTCAGACGAAAAAATACTTCGTTTATAAATTCCTTTTACATATTTACTCATTCTATCATTTCCTAACAATATCATTATATCAAACATACGTTCTAATTACAAATAGAAAAAAGTCTTTCGACTTTTAACGTGTTTTTCCTTCTTCAGAATAATTTTGTTGTTCTTCTAAATATTGTTGTTCTAGTCTATATCGTTCTAAAATCTCTTGTGGTAAATATAGTGGTCCATGTTCTGGACTGGAGTCTCTTGGACTATATTCTTCCAAATCCTTATAATATTCTGCTCTTTGTTTTTGTTGCTGCTCTAATATATGTCTTGCTCCAACGAAAGAAGCAGTTGCAATCGCGGCTAAAACACCTACCGCTTTTACAAAATTCCCATTTCTTTGCAATTTCATACTCTCGCGGTTATGTACTCTATGTGCTACTTGATCAAGAGTCTCTTCAAATGACATAACTTCCGTCGTAGTTCCTTTTATTTCATTTGGAATGATTATCGCTAATTCTTGTATTCTTTTTTGAAGTTCTTCTGATTTCACATTGATAATCGTTTTTTCTTGAGATACCATTGGTCGAAGATTGTCAAAGTTGTATTTTTTATTAAAAGCATACTGAAAGATTCTATTTTTATTTTGGTCTAAGTATATCTTAGAATTGTTAATATTTGTATTAACATTTTTACTTGTATTACCGTGTAATAATCTGACGATTTCTTCTATTGTATAATAGTATCCAGTTGGTATTTTACAATCTTCATACTGAAGATATTCTTTTAATCTAATTTCATTTTGTTCTAGATCAATTGGTTCTAATTCGAATATACGAATTATCGGTTCTTTACTCATCGTTTTTCAACTCCTATATGTATTATATTACTATAACTTTATAAAATAGTCAACGTTTTCAACACCATAGCAATATGGATACTCTATTTGTTCAAGTTTCAGTATTCTCTTTTTCTGTAAGTTTTTATCGTTTGTTTTTACTTTTACAAGTAAATAATTTCCTGTATGTCCTATAATACCATCCTCAGAAATCGTTTCTGGTAATACTTCCACTTCTTTTCCTATGAACTGTTTCATATACTCTACTTCTAATTGTTTTGAAAGAGAAATTAATATTCGAGCTCGTTCTTTTTTTGTTGCGTTGTCTAAATGATTTGGAAGTTTACAAGCCGCTGTTCTATCACGTTTGGAAAAGGGAAAAACATGTAGTTTTGCAAATTTTATGGTTTGAATGGTTTCAATTGTTTCTTTAAATTCCTCTTCTGTTTCTCCTGGAAATCCTGTAATTACATCTGTGGTAATGGAAATATTAGGTCTTATTTTTCTAATTTGATTTATTTTTTGGATAAAATATTCCTTGTCATATTTGCGATTCATTCGTTTTAATACTGTATTAGAACCACTTTGTAGTGGAATATGCAAATGATCTACTAATACCTGACTTTTCGCAAACACTTCTAATACACGTTCGTTTAACTCTGTTGCTTCAATAGAAGAAATACGAACTCTTTCCAATCCTTCTATTTGGATCAAATCATTGAGTAAGTCTGCAAAATCATAATTTTCAAATTCTGCTCCATAATTTCCTGTATGAATTCCTGTTAAGACAATTTCTCTATGCCCATTTTGAACCAATTCTTTTACTTCTTGTATCACCGTTTTTGGTTTTTTGCTACGAACATTTCCTCTAGTATAAGGTATGATGCAATAAGTACAAAAATTGTCACATCCATCTTGGATTTTTACAAAAGCCCTTGTTTTATTAAAATTATTGAGTATCATTGATTCAAATGTTAAATCTTTCATTTCAAGCACATCTTCAATTTTATTTTTATGTTCTAAAAATGATTCTATATATCCTACTATTTTAGATTTTCCTTGATTCCCAATTACAATATCTACTCCATCAATTTCAATATTTTTTGCATTCTGCGCAAAACATCCACAAACTACAATTAAAGCATCTGGATTTTTATGAATCGCATGTTTAATCGTTTTCATCGATTTATGATCTGCAGTATTGGTTACTGTACAAGTATTAATAATAGAAATATCCGCTAATTCATCTGTAGATACTTCTATATATCCATTATTCTTTAATTGATCACGCATCACATTAGATTCATAGGTATTGACTTTACATCCTAATGTATAAATATTAAATTTCATAAACCCTCCTAAAAAATAGGCAAGATTGCCTACTCTAAATTTTTTCTAAATTCTTTTAATGCTTGTAAAAATTCTTCATTTTCCTTTATTTCAGGGCTGATTGGTGGCATATCTAATGTCTGTTCCAAACCATCAATTTTCATATGCGTATGAAACCCATAATCTTCTAAGTAATCATTGATTTGATTTTCCTCTAATTCTTGTTCAAATGTCTCAATGATATCCTCTTTATCATCTTCATTTTTTATATCATAAGGGTGCTGTTCTGCTTTTTGAGATTGAAAAGAGGGCACTTTAGGATATTCAAAATGTTCTTCCATTTTCCCATAGATTGGTGAAATAAAATCGGTGTTTTTGAACTTTCTTACAGCCGGTGTTTCTTTTGGTTTTTCTTCAAAAGTATCTGAGATTTTTTCATTTAATATATGTTGTGTCGCTGGCATCGGAACTGCTTCTTCCTCTGCTTTTGATATTACTTCTTCTGCTACTGGTTCTTTTACATCAATCTTAGCTACATTATTTTCCTTGTTAATTGTTTTTACTAGTTCCTGATAGCTAATAATTGATTTTTCTTCTTGTTCTTTTTCAAAAGTTTCCACCACATCTTCTGATTTTGCCTCTAAATCCTGTTGCATCTTTTCTAGCATTTCTTCTATTTCTGATTTTTTCTCTACAAAATTCTTTTGTGGTTCTTCCATCTTTGTTTCAACCATTTCTACCTGTGTTTCTAGTTCTTCTGCTTTCCTATCTACTACTTGTGATTCTGATAGTTCTACTTTCTTCACTTCTTCTAATTGTGGCTTGGCTTTTTTTTCTGTCATTGCACTCATAAGTTCGTTAATCTCTTCTTTATCTTTTTTTCGATCTTTTACAATAATATAAATCACATTCCCTACCAATAGAAGAATTACAAAAGCAGCAATTACTAACATAATTTGATTGTTAATATCTATATCAATCATACACTTCACTCCATATAATAAAAATTAAGTACACTTAAAATATACATTGGTACTGTTTCTACACGCATAATACGATTGCCTAGTGAAACAGAAATAAATCCTAATTCGTTCCACTTTTTTTCTTCTAAGGGAGAAAATCCGCCTTCAGGACCAATCGCTATATTTATTCTATCACAAGTTGTATTTGAATTCAAAACAAAACGAATATTTCTTTGTGTCTCAGCTGTACTACAAATGAGACTTAGTCCTTCTAGCATTTTCATATTTTTTGGATTTTGGATGGGAAGAATCTCTGGAATATCTATACGGTAAGATTGTTCACTCGCTTCTTTACAAATTCGCTTCCATCTTTCTAACTTTTTATCTTCTTTTTCTTCTTTTCGCTTGATAATACTACGTTCTGTTTCGATTGGGATAATTTTATTTACACCTAATTCGGTTGCTTTTTGGAGAATTAAATCCATTTTTTGTTCTTTTAAAAGAGGTATCAACAATGTAATTTTAGGCATTCTATTTTCTTTTACTTCTAACTCTTTTTCCACCATAATTTGGATATTTGTATTTACATTTTCTAGACAACATAAATACACTTTTGTGCCATACACAACTTGTATTTTGTCATGCTCATCCATTCGCATCACAGTTTTGATATGATAGATGTCTTCTTCATTTAGAATCAATTGATTATCTATTTTTTGTTTGGCAAAATATCGTTGCATAAAGACTACCTCCAATGTTTTCTATTATAACATTTCTTATTGCAAAAGAAAATAGGTATTTTCTACCTATATTATATGCTTTCTTCTATTGATGCAGAAATAGTTTCATGGTAAGTTCGATTCAATCTTACTACATGCCATTTCAACAGTATTTTCAAAATATTCGAAATCAACATCAATCCATTCCACATTCATTTGATGACGGAACCAGGTATATTGTCTTTTCGCATAATTACGGCTATGTTGTTTGATTTTGTCTAAGCAATTTTCTAATGTACGAAATCCACTAAAATAATCAAATAATTCTTTATAACCAATTGGTGCGATAATAGCCTTGGTACGTAATGGTTGTTCGTAAATTTGTCTTGCTTCTTCTAATAGTCCGTTTTGCATCATAATATCGACTCTTTGATCAATTCTTTCATATAAAACTGATCTTTCTGTAGTAAGCCCAAGAACAATCGTTGGATAAAGTAATTGTTCCGCTTTTTCTTTTTTTTCTAAAATCTTTCCAGTTTGTTCATAATAAGAAAGAGCTCGTTCAATTCGTTTTCGGTTATTTGGATGAACCGTAGTATCTGGATTAATTTGTTTTAGTCGTTTATATAAAACAGATGTTTCTTCTGGATACGATATCACTCCATTTGTTTCTTCTTCTAATTTATAATCGTATAAAGCAGCTTTGATATAAAGGCCTGTTCCCCCTACTAAAATAGGCGTTTTATTACGGGATAAAATTTCCTCTATTTTGGTTCTACAATCTTTTTGATAATCATATAATGTGTAGAGTTCATCCCAATCCTTAATATCAATTAAATGATGTGGAATATTTTTCTTTTCAGATTCAGTTACTTTGGCAGTCGCAATATCCATTTCTTTATAGACTTGCGTACTATCTGCATTGATAATTTCTCCATTGTACTTTTTGGCAAGTTCAATGCTTAATTTGGTTTTACCAACCCCAGTAGGCCCCACAATGCAAATTATTTGATTCATATGTCACTTCCTTTTAAATCCATCATATTTATCAATCAAATATATATATTTACAATATCATAGACGTATAGTATAATGATTATAGGTATACGAGATAGTTAGGTATTTTACTCAATTCTTCTGTCAAAGGCAGTAGAAAAGAGGTGATTTCTATGATTTTTAAAATGATAGAAAGGTTTAATTCTTTTGGAATTAGTAGTTGCTTTTGTAGCTATTGTGTTTTACACAATCTTAGTACTTAAAAATAAGGACTAATCTTAAATGAAAACACCGAATCAACATTGATTGCGGTGTTTTCCCATTCAATAAGAATAGAGAATACACTTAACAAGCGATATCAAGTATATCTCTTTTTTTATGATATGAAGTTTACTTCATCTATATACATAATAACAGGTATTATTATATTTGTCAAATTTTATATAGATTATTCATCTAAATAATAATTATTCTCTATCTACTTACAATTTTTAACGAATAAACATACTATCTCCAAATGAGAAAAAACGGTACTCATGTTTAACTGCTTCTTCATATGCATGCAGAATATGTTCTTTTCCAGCCAGGGCACTTACTAACATTAATAATGTCGATTTTGGTAAATGAAAATTGGTAATCAGTGCATCAATTGCTTCAAATTGATATCCAGGATAGATAAAAATATCCGTCCAACCACTACACGCTTGAAAAGAATGATGCAATTTCATAACCGTTTCCAATACTCTAGTAGAAGTCGTTCCAACTGCAATAATTCTTCTTCCCTCTTTTTTAGCAAGATTTAGTGTATTAGCAGTTTCCTCATCCATTTGATAAAATTCACTATGCATTTGATGTTTGGTTACATCCTCTACTGAAACTGGACGAAAAGTGCCAAGTCCTACATGTAAGGTAACATATAAAATTTGAATTCCTTTGTTAGCAAGATTCTCTAATAATTCATTGGTAAAATGAAGTCCAGCGGTTGGTGCTGCAGCACTTCCCTCATTTTTGGCATATACGGTTTGATAACGATCTTTATTTTCCAATTTTTCATGAATATATGGAGGTAATGGCATTTCTCCTAATTGATCCAATATTTCATATAAAATTCCTTCATACTGCAACTCAAAAATACGAATTCCCTCTTCTTTTATTTTGATACAAGTAGCTTTTAATAATCCATTTCCAAAAGAAATAGTAGTTCCAACTTTTACTCTTTTAGCAGGTTTTGTTAAACATTCCCATGTATCATTTTCTTTTTCTTTTAGTAGCAGTAATTCAATAGAGGCATTGGTTTCTTCCTTAATCCCATAAAGTCTTGCTGGAATAACCTTTGTATTGTTTAATACAAGTACATCTCCTTCTTGTAATTCCCCTAAAATATCATGAAACTGTTTATGTTGTATCTCTCCTGTTTTCTTATCTAAAACAAGCATTTTTGAAGTATCTCTTTTTTCAATAGGAGTCTGGGCAATTAAATATTCTGGTAACTCATAATCGAAATCTTCTGTTTTCATTTATCTCACCTGCTTTCTCTATTGAACACAGTGCTAATTTTAAACTATCTTGCGTATGGACTTTACTTTCTTTCCATTTCATTTCTGGATATAGCTCTTTTATTCGATTAAAAACCATATCCATATAAGGGTTTTCAAAATCAGAACAATATTGAATATACCCTGATTGATCTGGGTAGATTGTAATATGATAAAATCCAAGTATATTTCGGCAAGAAGCACCTACGTTAATTCCCCCTTTCATATAATTTTGATATATTTCAAATAATTCCTTATCATAAATTAAGGACTGATTTAAAATAAGTTCATCCATTTCTTCATGAAACAATCCTAGTTCTCTTGGAACATTATAAGAAACTCCATCAAAATCAACAACACAATCCTGCAAATTTTCAGGACTAATATATTGTTTTTTAAAGAAAACATCATTAACAGGTAAGTAATGATATTTTATTGATTGCGTTGATGTTTTCAAATATAATATTCCTTCCTCTACATACCATGTAGAATTCTGACGTAATAAAGGATTTACCATTTTATATCTAAGTTCAAATAACAAAAAGTCAAAATAGGGTTTAAAATGGTGATAGTTTTTAGAAAATTCCTCAAATCTTATTCCATTATTTTCATTTTCTTCTACATAATTTTTACAAATACTTTCGGCAAACATACCCATTTCATAATAGGAAATTGTTATCCTTTTGTTCTCATCTGTAATAAATCCTGTTTCCATACACTACTCCGTTCTAGAACTTTATTCAACCAATGTTCTGTTTGTTCCTAATTGACATCTTATATTTATAGCCTCTACTCAAATATATCTTTTTGATATGCAATTTTTAAATGTTCATATGCCAATTGGGTTACAATTCTGCCTCTACTCGTTCTTTTTAAAAAGCCAATTTGTAATAGATAAGGTTCATAAACATCTTCAATCGTCGTTTGTTCTTCTCCAATAGAAGAAGCAATAGCTTCAATTCCTACTGGGCCTCCATTAAACTTTTCAATAATTGATTTTAGCAAATGGTAATCGGTATCATCTAAGCCAATCGCATCTACTTTTAGTTTATCTAGTGCCATTTTTGTAATTTCTAAAGTAATGGTTCCATCACCCATTACCATTGCAAAGTCCCTCACACGTTTGAGTAATCGATTGGCAATTCTAGGTGTTCCTCTACTACGTCTAGCAAGTTCAATTGCAGCATCTTCTTCAATCTCTGCTTCTAAAACACGACCAGTTCGTTTGACAATCTTAGTTAGCTCTTCAACAGTATAATATTGTAGTTTAGAAACAATTCCAAAACGGTCTCTTAATGGGCTTGATAAATCACCTGCCCTTGTGGTTGCACCTACTAATGTAAATGGTGGTAAATCAATTCGAATATTTTTTGAAGTGGATTCACTGCCAATCACAATATCCAAAACAAAATCTTCCATAGCAGAATATAAAATTTCTTCTATATATCTTGGCATTCTATGAATTTCATCGATGAATAAAACATCGCCTGGTTCTAATGTAGATAAAATAGCGGCCAAATCTCCACTTTTTTCAATGGATGGACCGCTTGCTGTTTTGATGTTACTACCTAGTTCATTTGCAATAATATAAGCTAAGGTTGTTTTTCCAAGTCCTGGGGGACCATATAGTAATACATGATCCAAAGGTTCTTCTCTCATTTTAGCCGCTTTGATAAAAATATCTAAATTTTCTTTCACTTCTTTTTGCCCAATATATTCTTCTAAACAATCAGGGCGAATATTTGCTTCAAGTTTATCTTCATTTAGTTCTTCATTTGTTAAAATTCTGTCTTCCATGTCATTCCTCCTTTATTTTAGTAATAATTTAAGTGCTTCTTTCACCTGTTCTTCTATTTTTAATGAAGAATCAATTTTTGGAATTACATTCTTTATATCCCCTTGTTTATATCCTAGTGCTTTTAATGTCTCAACTAATTCTTCATTCGTACTCGTATTTTGAATGGTTTCTTGACTTACTAATTTTCCCTTTAAATCTAGAATAATTTGTCTTGCCACTTTGTCCCCAATTTTAGGAAATTTTTTCAAATATAAAATATTCTCCCTTTCAATCGCATCGATAATACCTTCTATAGAGCCTGTCGCAAGCATAGGTAAAGCCATTTTGCAACCTAATCCTTTGACATTAATTAATTTTAAAAATAAATCTTTTTCTTCTTTATTTGCAAATCCATAAAGAGAAATTTCATCTTCTCTCACATATTGATAAATATATATTTGATACATCTCATTTAAATGAAAAGCATAGGGGTTTCCTGTGTAAATTAAATAGCCAATACCCTCTTGTTCTAAAACAATATAACTGCTTTCTACTTGTGTTATTGTTCCCTTTATATATTCATACATAAAATCACCTTATATTCATTATACCATAGCTTTGTTCGTTCTATTAAAAAAATGACAAATAGTTGTCATTCAAAATTTATAGTTTCTCTTTCTCCACATTTTACTTTCTTCTTATCGGTAGCGTTATTTAATATACTTAATTCTGTATCTGTTAATGTATGATTTTGGAAGAATTCTTCTATTTGTGTGTTTTGTTTTTCTAATTGTCTTTGATATTCCTGCCTAATTTCTTCTTTTGACGGAATACCAACTAGTTTTTCCGCTTCGTTTTGAAAAGTCATTAATTCCTCACGAATTTGATTTTCTTTTTCTTTACAATTTATCAATTGTTTTCGCTATGTATTAGTTTATGCGTGATGTTTACATAAATCAATATCAAAATAGCCTATAAAAATTATTATTTTCAATATCATCACGCACTAACTAGGACAGAACGATTGTTTTTGTAATTGCACAATATTCACTTTATCTAATTTCATATTCAACTGTTCTAATTCTGCATACGTCTTGGGAAAATTTTACAAGCTATTTTTTCAAAATTCCTATTGTTTCTAAGAAAGCAATGGTTCCTACTCCTCCGAAACCAATTAAGACAAATCCTAAAATTTGTATTATTGGATTACTACTTACAATAACAACAAAAATAACATCAAGAAATACTAACAATAGACAAGGATAGAGCATTCTATCCCATTGTAAAGAAATATCTAATTTAATCTTCTCTCTTTCCAATTTTTCGTATTGTGATATCTTTTCTGTTAATTTTTGATTACGATTTACTAACTTTTGATATAAATCATCTAATTTCTGTAATTTTTCATTTATTGTATTCACAAATATCCCCATAACTAATCCTTATGATATCGATTATCTAAAGAATTGTCAATTTCATTTTTCTTGTTTTCTACAATCGTACTTTGGTACGTAGTTTGTAATAAGGTATCATAAAATCGATTTTTCCTTTTGATTAGCCAAATAAAATTAATGATATAGAACAAGAAAATAAATAATAATCCTAAAAAGCATATCAAAATGGAAGTAGCAGAATTAGGATTTATCTTATTTATAAAATAAACTACACCATATATTATTCCAATCGGAATTCCAAAATAATAAAAATACAAAATGATATGTCTAAGCAAAATACGAATAAATTTCATATTTGGAGTTTCAAAGGAAACATTTAAAAATTGACTACCTAATGTTTTTCCATTGGAAAGTAATGGTATGATACCATGATAGATTACAAAAATAATCAAGAATAATTTTATCTTACCAAAAAGAATCATCATTAGAAGAATACCATTATAAATAGCGAAATCTAAGCAAAATACAGTTATTCTGCGAAAGCCAGAAACCTGTTTTCCAATTTGAAATGCTTCTTTATCTATTCTATCCCTCGTTGGTAAAAAACGAGAAAAGATTCCCATGAAAGAATATCCAAGCAATCCGCCTAGTGTATTAATGAGTAAATCATCTACATCAAAAATACGATATGGGTATGGATACATGAAATAAAGTCCTGTTAATTGTGTTATTTCAAAGAAAAAACTCAGTAAAAAACTATACCCTAATACATGTTTGAAGTCACACTTGAAATAATATCTTAAATACATACCTAACGGAACAAACATAAACAAATTAAATATTACTGTATAGACACAAGGTTCTAATAATGCTTTTAAATAAGTAGATGGATTACAGATTACAAAAGAGGTTTCTTTGATAAAATCCAAAATAAAGGTAAATGGAACCAACCTTATCATATCTGGTTTCCATACTACTGTTTCTAATTTTGGCAGTGGTAAAATGACTAAAAAATAAATACTAATAAGATAAAGAATAAATGAATAGATAATGAAAACACGTAATTTATGAATAGACCCATACTTATGATATTGATGTAAAATAAAAGGAATGGTAAATAATAGAGCAATAAAGGGAAATACAATGATTGCTTTTTCAATGGAATTGATATAACTCATAGATATGCTACACCTCCTTTATCTGTATTAGTATAGCACGCTTCTATCTATAAATAAGTTACAATATTGTAAGAATAAAAGAAAAAATAGAATTTTATTTCTATTTTAATATATATGTTTTTGGAATTTCATAACTTTGAAGTTCTTCTTCAATCGGTAGTTTTTTACTATCAAACCCAAAATCTTTAATATTAATATATCTAGTTGGTCCCTCTTTTTCGCTATTATGAGCAAATAATACGAATGAGGCTTTCTCATCATCAATTCGAGTAGAAATCACACTAATGCAACAATCATCATACTCATTATACTCATTACACAAGGATTCTCCTCGAAATTTAATTATTCCATCAGTATAGCATTTTGTAATCTCTATAATTTTTCCTTCTCTATTCCTAACAACAAAATGACGGTTGTTTAAAAAGTAAAGGTTATTTTCAAAACGTATTAGATTAACCTTTAAATCCTCTAATTTTCTTGCATTTTCAAGATACGTTTTTAAAAGTGTAATATCATCAGATAATTCATCTAAAGTTTGAAATACAGATTCATCAGCAAAATCCATACTATCAAATTCTTCTTTATGCTCTCTTACATACTTTATCATATCTGGATTTTTTTCTACTAATGTTACTAAATCATTTTTTCCATACAAGGTTGCTCGTTGGATTAATGTTATACGATCAGGAATACTCCTTATATCTGCTACAAAGTTTATAACAGGTTCAATTCCCTCTGTTTTAACACATTCAAATAAACGACGCCATCCTGTACTATCTAATGTTCTCTTAATTTCCATATCAAAACTCCCCTATCAAAATTTTTTTAAAATCCTAGTATAAAACAGATTACAAAGAATGCAGCACCTAAACAAAATGTTAATCTTGTAATAAATAATTCTCCACCACGTTCTTTTCTATTTTTAAATAGACTGTCATTTCCACCTGTTAAAGCATTAGATGCACTTTCTGCTTTGGCAGCTTGTAATAATACAATCGCAATTAATAAAACTGATACAACTAATAATAGAGTCTTCATATTTGACCTCCTAACTCCTAATAAGATACCATATTTGAATCGAAAATGCAACTATTCAATCATTTTCATATTGAATTTCAATATAATAAGAATCCATTACACTTAAATTTACTTGTACGATTTGATTTTCTTTTTGAATGGCTTTGAACTGACATATTCCTTCTAACGAAGAATTCCATAAATTACATTCCATTTCATATTCTATTTTTTTACTTCCATCTTTATAACTTGTAGTAGAATTGATAATGCCATTTTTGATAAAAGAAGAAAGTTGTCTTGGAGAAAATAAATTCCAGTCAAATGTTGAGACGACATTGTTATTTTCATCTACAATCATTTCATCAATAATTCTATATGTCTGATTTTGTCCTTCTACTAAAAATGTTTCTTCTTTCATTTTACTTCCATAAATATGATAAATTTTGTTTTCATTTTCAATTGTCATAACATAATGGTACTGATTCCATCTTTCATATTGTTCTTCTACTGTATAACTTATTTTAGAAGATGTTTGAATATTTAATAACAAGAAGATTATTCCAAAAAATAATGCATAAAGACCAATTTGCAATAACGCACGACCTCTTGGATTTTTCCACAATGTTTTTATTGTTCCAAAAAATGTTTTCATGCTTCAAATATTTTTCCTTTTAATGATTCTTTATTTTGAAAGCCATTGACGAAATCAATTGCTTTCATTTTGGTTTTTCCTTCTGGTTGAATGAAAGTGAATACGACTTCTCCATTGGATACTTTAACACCAATTCCATCTGGATAAATTTGCGTAATCTGTCCATCAATTAAATTAGGGTAAGAATTATCGGTCATGTAACATTCCCATACTTTGATAACTTTTCCATCTAACCTTGTATAAGCACCTGGCCAACTATTCAGTCCTCTTATTTTATTATATACTTGTTTTTTTGTTTGTGAAAAATCAATTTTTTCATCTTCTCTTGTAATATTAAATGCATAGGTTGCCTCTGATTCTTCTTGTTTGATTCTAGGCGCTGTTCCATCAATAATAGAAGGCAATACTTCTAGTAATAAATCTCTACCTAATATTTTTAACTTATCATGAAGTGAGGATGCAGTATCATTATCCTCGATTGGAATTTCTGTTTGTGCAATCATATCACCTTGATCCATTTTGGGATTCATATGCATAATCGTAATTCCTGTTTTTTTATGTCCATCAATAATGGCATGATGAATGGGTGCTCCTCCCCTTAGCTTAGGTAGCAAAGAAGCATGTACGTTGATACATCCGTAGGTTGGATATACAAGTAGCTCTCTTGGTAATAACTGTCCATAAGCGCATGTAATAATTAAAGTTGGATGCAATGCGATAATGTTTTCCCATTCTTCTCTTAACTTAGGTGGTTGCAGTACTAATATTGTATGTTCTTGCGCAATTTTCTTAATAGGTGTCTCTGACATTTTTCCATTACGCCCAACTGGTTTATCTGGTTGTGTTACAACAGCTCTTACATTATAGTGTTCGATTAGTACTTCTAGAATTGGAACTGCAAAATCTGGTGTTCCCATAAATACAATTTTTACTTCTTTTTTCATATTGATATCATTTATGTTCATAAAATCATTCATATTCTCACCTATTTTTATTTTACCATTATATTACAATTTTGTCATGTTTTTATTCTGTATTTCTTATAGAAATGGAATATGTTATAATAAACTTGTTGTAAGGAGTTTGTGCTATGAAGAAATGGTTAAAATGGTTCATGACAGGTTTTTGGTTATTTTTAATTGGATCTTTATTTGGATATGTTTTTGAAGGTGTATTAGAGTTTTTAAAACATGGAGTTTGGGTCAGTAGACCAGGACTTATTTATGGTCCCATTTCTCAGGTATATGGAATTGGCTTTATCATTCTATCGGCAGCTCTTTATAAGGTTCAAAAACCCATATATCTATTTTTAGTAGGAACAATTGCAGGTGGGATTGTTGAATATATTATGTCTTTGATGCAAGAATATATATTTGGTACGATTTCTTGGGATTATAGTAATTATTTTTGTAACATCAATGGAAGAACGAGCCTATTTCATGCCTTAATGTGGGGACTCATTGCACTTTTATTTATGCAATTTATCTATCCTTTTCTAATGCGGATTTGTGAAAAACTACAAACAAAGTTGGGTTATATTCTAACTGTTATTTTATTTCTTCTACTCAGTTTTGATATTTTTATTTCTACTGCTGCAGCAATACGCCAAGATGAACGAAAACACCATATTCCACCTACGAACCGGTTAGATTATTTTATCGATAAACACTATCCAGATACAAGAATGGATTCTATTTATAAAAATAAAATGTATCGACAAAAAAGAGATAATTAAAATCGAACTGGATTAAAATCGATATCAAATTGGATATCTTTTTTATTACGGTATATTTCTTGAATTATTTTTAGATTCTCATAAATATCTTCTAGTTTTTTATACTTTAAAATCACCTGTACTTGATAAATATGATTCATTTTAGGAATCAGTGCAAAACTAGGTCCTAATACAATTACATTCTTTAATTTTTTCCGTTTCCAATCACTCGCAACCTTTCTTCCCTCCTCCATTGCACGCTCTTCACTGCTAGATTTTAGAGAAATCAAACATAGGTTACAATAAGGACTATAATGTAATAATTTTCTGATTTTCATTTCCTCTTCATAGAAACCTACATAATCGTGTTGTTTTGCTTTTTGAATACTATAATGATCTATGTGAAATCCTTGAATAATGACTTCTCCTTTTAAATCATATCTTCCAGCTCTTCCGGCAACTTGAGAAAGTAAATCAAATGTTCTTTCTGCACTTCTAAAGTCAGGAATATTTAAAGTAGAATCGCCATTCACAACCCCTACTAAAGTAACTTTTGGAAAATTGAGTCCTTTGGCAATCATCTGGGTTCCAATTAGTATTTGATATTTTTGTGATAAAAAATCCTCAATCATACGTTCATGACTTCCTTTTTTGGTTGTAGTATCATTATCCATACGAAGGATATTCGCCTTCGGAAATTGAACATTCAAATATTGTTCTAGTCGTTCTGTTCCCATTCCATATTGTTGCATACCTTCATTATGACACTTTGGACAGATTTCAATTGGCGATGTTGTATAGCCACAATAGTGACATTGCATTTGATTTTTTGTTTGATGATATATAAGTGGAATATCACAAGCAGGACATTTGTGTGTATAACCACAATTCTTACAAGTGTGAATCGTTGTGTAGCCTCTGCGATTTAACAATAAAATAACCTGTTCTTTTTTGTCTAACTTTTCTTCTATTTTTTGATATAATAGCTCAGATAAAATGGAGTTCCCTTTTCGAATTTCATCTTTCATATCCACCAAAGTTACATCAGGCAAATTTTGTCCTGTACGATGTTGCATTTGACATAATGTATAGATCCCTGTCTTGGCTCTTGCATAGCTTTCAATCGATGGTGTTGCGCTTCCTAGAATAACTGGAATTTGATAACGTTTAGCTCTCCATAAAGCAATATCAATCGCATGATATCTTGGGGTATTTTCTTGTTTATAAGTCGTAGAGTGTTCTTCATCTACAATAATAATACCTAAATTGGTTAGGGGTGCAAAAATGGCACTTCTAGCTCCAATTACAATAGGAACTTCTTTTCGTTCGATTTTACGCCATTCATCATATTTTTCACCATTGCTTAATCTACTATGTAAAACTGCTATTTGGTCTGGAAATCTCGCTTCAAATGTTTCAATCAGTTGTGGTGTTAAACTAATTTCAGGCACTAGAACAATGGCTTCCTTACCTTCTTTTAAGACTTGTTCAATTAGCCGCATATAAACTTCGGTTTTTCCGCTTCCTGTGACACCATGCAATAAATAAGGTTGAAAAATCCCTAGTTTTATTTGATTTAATACTACCTTTTGTTCTTCTCGAAGTTCTGGCTTTGTAATGACCTCTCTCATTTTATTTTTCCTACGATAGATTTCTTCTTCTACTTCTTTTAAGATGTGGTGTTTGATTAAAGTTTGTAAAGCAGATGCGGATATTTGTACCAATTCTTTTTTTGGTACTTTTTCTTCAGAATCCATTCTAGCTAGTATTTGTTTTCCAACAGGTGTAATTGTTTTTTCATCATAATTCATGTTTTCCCATATGATATATTTTTCATATTTTTTAGAAATTGTCGTATTTTTTTTTGCTTTTAAAGCAGTTGGCAACATTGTTTGATAAGCATGAATTAAATTACACATTGTTTTTTTTGATAGATAAATTCCAAGTTCTAATAGTTCCTCATTTAAAACAGGTCTTGCATCAATTACAGATATGATTTCTTTTACTTCATAGTCACCTTCAAAATTGGTATCTATTTTTAAAATAAACCCTTCTAATTGTTGATGTCCAAAAGGAATAAAAACACGTTCCCCAACCTCAATTTCATTTTCTAATGATTTTGGAACACGATACGTGAAGGTTTGCGCTAATTGTTTTGCCTTCAATTCTACTAAGACTTGTACAAACATATGTATCACCATATCTATTATAGCAAACAACTTCTATTCTTGTCTATGATTGACTTTATTTCATAGAATCCTTATAATGAATTTAAGGAGGTTTAAAATGGAAACATTAAATGAATCAATAACAAGTGCAGAAGTACTATATTATTTTTTGAGGGTAGCCCGTATCGAATGTATTAATAGCGTTGATATTCAAGATTTAAACAATAAAATGGAATTATTGTTACAACTTCCAGAATTTTCATCAATAAAACCTGCTTTTTATATAGGAGATGAATTTAGCATGTTATATGCGATTCAATCTTTGATTGAAAAAAAAGCTATCACAAAATATCAAAATGAATTAATGTTATCAATGCCTATAGATGAAGATGAATTACCTCAAAAAACCAAATTAATGTATTTAAATATGGCAAGATTATATAGAACCATTGGTAACACAAAAGAATGCATTCAAAAAGGAAATGATTAGTTCCCTTTTTTTAGTTCTTCTTCAATTCGAATTAATTGATTATATTTACAAATACGATCCATTCTAGACATAGAACCAGTTTTGATCTGACCTAAATCAAGTCCTACTGCAAAATCGGCAATAAAGCTATCATCTGTTTCCCCACTACGATGAGATATCACTGTTCTATAATTATTTTCTTTTGCAAGTTTTATGGTATCTAACATTTCTGTTACAGTTCCAATTTGATTGGCTTTGAGTAAAATCGCATTCCCAATTCCCATATCAATTCCTTCTTGGAATATTTTAGGATTGGTTACAAATAAATCGTCTCCAACTAACTGTATTTTTTCACCTAATTGATTCGTTAGTAATTTCCATCCCTCATAATCTGTTTCGTGGAGTCCATCTTCAATGGAAGCAATTGGATATTTTTCTACCAATTCTGCTAAGAAATCCACCATTTCTTTACTATTTAATATTTTATTTTCTCCTGCCAATACATACTTTCCATCTTGATAAATTTCACTTGCGGCAACATCTAAAGCAAGATTAACATCTTTTGCTGGGATGTAATTTGCTTTTTCAATCGCATCACAGATTAAATCCAATGCCTCTTTGTTACTATTTAAGTTAGGTGCAAAACCACCTTCATCACCTACACCAGTACTATATCCTTTTTCATTGAGAACTTTTTTTAATGTATGGAATACTTCTGCCCCAATACGAATTCTTTCTTTTACAGTGTCTGCTTGTGGTATAATCATAAATTCCTGAAAGTCGATATTATTATCTGCATGAGCTCCACCATTTAAGATATTCATCATAGGATATGGTAAATTTTTTGCCTCTCCTATATATGCATATAAGGGTTTCTGATCATATAGCGCAGCTGCTTTTATACAAGCAAGTGATACTCCCAATATTGCATTTGCGCCTAGATTATTTTTATTTTCTGTTCCATCAAGCGCAATCATAGTTTCATCAATTTCTCTTTGATTATGAACATCTTTTCCTATTAGAACTGGTTTGATTTTTTCATTTACATTTTCTACAGCTTTTAAAACACCTTTCCCCTGATATCTATTTGAATTCTGATCGCGAAGTTCTAAAGCCTCTTTGGAGCCTGTTGAAGCTCCAGACGGAACGCTTGCTCGTGCACGGATTCCGCTTTCTAGTATTACATCTACTTCAACTGTTGGATTTCCTCTAGAATCTAATATTTCTCTTGCATGTATTTCTTTTATTTTTGACATATTTCCTCCTACTTTATGATTTCATTTATTATTATATCACGTATAATGAAAAAAGAACGATTCATTTATCGCACTTTACACTTATATTTTGATTTATTTGGTATACTTTCCTTATCGATTGGTGAAATCGTATAATTATGCAAAAGTTCTACTATTTTTGTCATTTTATTTAAGGCAAGGTTATCATTTGTTGGACAATCTAATAATTCATTTAATCTGGTCCAAACAAATTGTGCATCTTCTTGTTTTTCTGAATCTAAGCTTTGCATTTGCTGCAATATATAAAATTGTATTTCAATTATTTCATATGGAAAGATATCTTTAATTAAGATTTTTTCTTTCCGATTTTGATAAGCGGAAACTATTTCTAAATTTTGTTTTTCTAATTCTTGACTATATTCTGCATCTGCCTTTTTTGTAACTGGTTTTTGCACATCTATTGGAGTATCTTCTTTTGTTTGACAATTCAATTCGCTCTCTTTTTCTGTTCCATGTGAATTCGAATTATTTTTACCATTTTCTAAATTAAGATTAAGTTTAGTCTTCTGTACTTCTACCAATTTTTCAAAATCTTGAACAATAGACTTCCAAATACTCTGTTCTTCTTCAGTTAATAAAACTGTTTCATCTAATTTATCATAAGTAGGTCCATATAACTTAACGATTACATCATAGTATTTTTTAGTATGTTCATTCCACCACTCAATTTGGAGTATCGCATATTCTTTATCTTCTTCCTTGCAATATTCAAACATACTTGTTTTTCTTTTTCGCCCAACTATTGTTTCATTCAAATTTTCTCTGTTTAAATCGCAAGAATTTGAATTTTCAGATTTTAGAGATTTTATACCTTCCTCTATTGTTTTGTAAACAAGAGAAAGATTACTATATACTGTTTTTTTTCACATTTTAAAATACCTGCAACTTGGTCTATAGAATATTTAGGACGATCAATTCCATTTATATATGTAAAAACAATTTTTAAATCTGTTGAAAAATCATCTAAAATTTCTTGTAACTGTTCTTCTGTCATGTTAAATTGAGATAAAAATTCCTCTTTTCCACTATATATTTTGGGTATATCTGTTGAATTCAAATTATCTTTAGTATCTTTTAAAGTGGCAGAAACTGAATTGGCTTTTTTATGATCTTCAGGAATAACCTTTTTTTGAATTGGTACAATCTCAGGATTCTTTTTTTCTGGAATAGGGATTGTTATATTTTCTATCATTGTAATATCTCGATTTTCTAATAATTTCCCTGTTTGATATGCTTCTAATGCATGATTAACCGCATTTAAACATTTCACTACCTCATCATTACTACATCTTAACTTATCTGCAATTTTATAAATATCTAATTTCTTCTTATAATACCCTATAAAACAAGATTTTTGAATTTTAGGTAAGGTATTCAAAATAGCATTGATTTCCGCTACTGTTACTTCATAAGTTTGCAAGATATTGCTAATACTATGATAAGTTTTTACATTACTATTTTGATAATTGACTGGCAATTCAAATTTATGGATAAAATAGTTTTTAATTTGATAGAAGGAACAACCTTTTTGTTTTAATATCTCTGCAATCAAAAGATAGTTTTCAAATTGAAGTGCACTTTTTTGAAACAATAATTCTTCTGATTCTGTAAGTACTGCCTTATTATTTTCCTTTAAATAGTTTCCCCACTTTTTTGAAAATATCTTACGAATCGTAAATGGAATAGCGCTATAGACACAATCAATTAGATCTCCACTAAAATCTTTATAATATGTATAAATATTTTTTTCATCACGATAGTTCATACAAATCACTCCTTAGTTTTAAAGACAATAAAAAAGAGGGTGTCCCCCCCCCCCCGTTTACAAATAGCAAACCTTTATATTTTTATACTACGCAAACTATATTACAATTGAATTGTAACCCTTTTTATTGCTAATATAATACCATTATTTTTTTATTTTGACAATCTTTTCTCTTTTATTTGAGTAAATTATGTTATAATAGAGACACATTTGTGAGGTGAAAACATGATACTAAAAGAGCTTAATAGTAATGAATTTACAAGATTTACAGATTATTTTCCTACACACTCTTTATATCAAACAAAAGAATATGGATATATAATGGAACACCAAAACTTCGAAAGTGTATTTTTAGGTTTGATTAATGAAAAAAATCAGATTTTAGTAGCTACTTTAGTCCTAATTGATAAAACACATAACTTTAAATATGCATATGCACCTCGTGGTTTTTTGATTGATTATAGTAATTTTGAACTACTTGAAATATTTACAAAAGAAATCAAAAAATATCTTGGCAAAAAAAATGTAATCGCAATAAAATTGAATCCATATGTATTACGTTATACACATGAACCATGGTGCAATCTAACAAAAAAAGATTCTAATTATGACACTATATTAGAAAATTTTCAAAAACTTGGTTATCGTCATTTAGGTTACAACAGCTTTTTTGAAAATTTTAAACCTAGATATGAAGCATGTGTTTCACTTGATGTTCCTTATCATCTTCTTTTTAAAAATATTCGTAAAGAATTTCGTACAAAAATTAGAAGTGCGGATAAAAAAGGATTGCATGTGTGTTTAGGTACAGAAAAAGATTTGTATTATTTATATTTACAAACGCAAAAAAAATATCCACGTGATTTACAATATTTCCAAGATTGTTATCATTTCTTCAAACAAAATCAAATGATAGACTTATTCTATGTAAAATTAGACACAACAGAATATCTATCTATTATTACAAAACAGTATCATACACAAGAAGAATTATGCAATACTCTTTCCCAAAAACTTGTAAATGTGGAGGGAAAACTAAAGGAGAAATATTTAAACCAAAAAATAGCAGCAGACCAACTTTTTCATCAATATAAAAAAGAATTGGTTTATGCAACACGTCTTCTTAGAGATCATGCAGATGGAATTGTAATTGCTTCTGCTTTAGTTGTTACAAACCATAAGGAGGCTTATCTATTGATGGATGGATATGACACCAAATACAAACGATTAAATGCAAAACATTTATTGATGTGGAAACTGTGGGAAAAATATAATAAAGAAGGCTATCATACATTTAATTTAGGTGGTGTGACCAATATAGATTTGCAAAAAAATCCATATAAAGGTTTGAATGATTTTAAAATTGGATTTCATTCTTCTATTAAAGAATATATAGGAGATTTAGAATTGGTAACAAATAGTGCTCTTTACTTCATGTATAAAAATAGCGCACCGATTCGTAATATACTAAAAAAATAAGGCATTTTGTCTTATTTTTTATAGGTTTTTTGCTTTTCTAATAAAGATTCTAACTTATGATTAAAAACAACTTTTAAATCATTTTGATCTGGATACTTATTATTTACTTCTTTGCATGTTAATATAACCTGTTCTAACCACAAAAATAATTGTTCTAAAAAACTATTGGCAGTTTCGATACTTCCTATATTGTATCTTCTAAAGAATTGATCTAGTATTTGAAATTGTGCCATCTCGTAATATTCCATATTTTCATCTTTTAGTTTTTCTAATACGGGTATTAAATATTCTCCTTGACAAAAAGGCAATGAGGCATTACATTCATAATTTAAATTTAAATCTGGCTTTTCAAAATCTCTTTTTCTGTTATAGTAATTTCTTAAATTTGAACAAATTTCCAAATGTCTATCGCTAAACTCTTTTTGGTAAAAGTCCGTACTACCCTCACGCACTGCTAACATCACTTTATTTACAATTTCTAATTCAAATATTGGTTGATTCATTTTTTACTTCCCTTCTAAAATCGGGTCTTTGGCGATTTATTTTTTGCTTTACTTCGGATTCCTCATAATATTCTTTCAATATTATACAGACTTTTGAATATAAGATAGATTGAAGTTCATCTTCATCCACAAGCAATCTATGATTTTCATCATATGTATCTACATATTTTTTAAGATAGGAAAATAAGTTACCCAAAAGACTTTCATCGGATATTGGTACTTCTGTAGAACAATAAATATAGAACTTATTTAGTATCGATTGCAATGCCAAATCATAGTATAAGCTACTCTCTTCTCCTAACTTTTTTAATAAAGGTACTAAATAATCTCCATTACAAAATGGCAAAGACTCAATACAGCATTTTGCTTTTTGATCTTTATTTTTTTGGTCAAAAGAGATTGTTCTTAATACATAATTCACATCACAGTGACTATAAGATAATTCTCTTTGATAGAAATCCACTTTCGCATGGCTCATTTTTTCCATAATTTCATTTACAATAACTAATTCATAAATTGGTTGATTCATTTTATTCACTCCCCTGATATTTTTAGTATACAAGAATATACAGAAAAAAACAAGCCTTTGCTTGTCTTTATTATTGAATAATCTCTGAAATGTTACCAGAACCAACTGTTCTACCACCTTCACGAATTGAGAACTTAGTTCCATTTTCGATAGCGATTGGAGCAATTAATTCAACAGTCATTTCAACATTATCTCCTGGCATTACCATTTCAACACCTGCAGGTAATTCAATAACACCTGTAACGTCTGTAGTTCTGAAATAGAATTGTGGACGGTAATTTGAGAAGAATGGAGTATGTCTTCCACCTTCTTCTTTGGTTAAGACATAAACTTGTGCTTTGAATTTCTTGTGTGGAGTAACTGAACCTGGTTTTGCTAATACTTGACCACGTTCAACTTCTTCACGAGCAATACCACGTAATAATACTCCAGCATTGTCTCCTGATTCTGCATAGTCTAATTGTTTACGGAACATTTCAATTCCTGTAACAACAGTCTTCTTAGTATCTTTAAGACCAACGATTTCAACTTCATCGTTAAGTTTCAATTGTCCTCTTTCTACACGACCTGTAACAACAGTTCCACGTCCAGTAATTGTGAATACATCTTCTACTGGCATTAAGAATGGTTTATCAGTATCACGTGTAGGAGTTTCAATCCAATTATCAACAGCATCCATTAAATCTAAGATTGCCTGCTCATACTTAGCATCTCCTTCAAGAGCTTTTAAAGCTGAACCACGGATAATTGGAGTTTCATCTCCTTCAAATCCGTATTCATTTAATAATTCACGAATTTCCATTTCAACTAAGTCTAATAATTCTTCATCATCAACCATGTCGCATTTGTTCATGAATACAACCATACGAGGTACACCAACTTGACGTGATAATAAGATATGTTCACGAGTTTGTGCCATAGGTCCATCTGTAGCAGCAATAACTAAGATTGCTCCATCCATTTGTGCTGCACCAGTAATCATGTTCTTTACGTAGTCAGCATGTCCTGGACAGTCTACGTGAGCATAATGTCTCTTTTCTGTTTGATATTCCACGTGTGAAGTGTTGATTGTGATTCCACGATCTCTTTCTTCTGGAGCTTTATCAATGTTTGCATAATCTACGAATTCAGCGAATCCTTTTTTAGATAATACGTTTGTAATAGCCGCAGTTAAAGTAGTTTTACCGTGGTCTACGTGTCCAATTGTACCAATGTTAACATGTGGTTTTGAACGATCGAATTTTTGTTTTGCCATATTAAAATTTCCTCCTTTATTTACTTACATAATCTATTTTATATTACTTACCAAAAAATAGCAAGTCATTTTTAGATTATTCTTTTGATTTTTAAAAACAAAATGTAGAGAGAAAGTAGATAACTACTTATCTCTACTAATTTCCGCCATTTTTCTTAATGACTTCTTCAGCAATGTTTCTAGGTACTTCTTCATAATGATCGAATTCCATTGTATAATTCCCACGTCCTTGCGTGTTAGAACGTAAACTTGTTACATATCCAAACATTTCTGAAAGTGGTACCATCGCATCTATTTTTAAAGCATTTCCTCTCGATTCTTGTCCAAGTGGACGTCCTCTACGAGAAGTAATATCTCCCATTACATTTCCTAGATATTCATCTGGTACAACAACTTGTACTTTCATGATTGGTTCTAGTAAAATTGGTTTACATTTGTTCTTTGCTTCTTTCAAAGCCATAGAAGCTGCAATTTTGTAAGCCATTTCAGATGAGTCGACATCATGGTATGATCCATCAAATAATGTTGCTTTTACGTCAACCATTGGGAATCCTGCAAGAACACCTGTTTTCATTGCTTCTTGTAATCCCTTGTCAGTTACTGGTATGTATTCACGAGGAACGACACCACCAACAACAGCGTCAACGAATTCATAACCTTTATCTGGATTTGGTTCAAATTTGATCCATACGTGTCCATATTGTCCACGACCACCAGATTGTTTGATATATTTTCCTTCACATTCTGCCGTTTGTGTTAGGGTTTCACGATAGGATACTTGTGGTTGACCTACGTTGGCTTCTACACCAAATTCTCTTTTCATACGGTCAACGATAATATCTAAGTGAAGTTCACCCATACCAGCAATGATGGTTTGACCTGTTTCATGGTTGGTACTTGCTCTAAATGTTGGATCTTCTTCGGCAAGTTTTTGTAATGCAATTCCCATTTTATCTTGATCTGCTTTTGATTTTGGTTCTACGGTTAATTCAATTACAGGTTCTGGGAATTCCATTGATTCTAGAATACATGGATGTTTTTCATCGCATAAAGTATCCCCAGTTGTTGTATTTTTGAATCCTACTGCTGCAGCAATATCTCCTGCAAATACTTCTGAAATTTCGGTACGATTATTGGCATGCATTAGTAAGATACGTCCTAGTCTTTCTTTTTCTCCTTTAGTTGCGTTTACTACATAAGAACCACCTGTGATGTGTCCTGAATAAACACGGAAGAATGTCAAACGTCCAACAAATGGGTCTGTCATAACCTTGAATGCCAATGCACTGAAAGGTTCAGAATCAGATGGATGTCTTTCAATTTCTTTTCCATCCATATCCACACCCTTAATCGATGGAATATCAGATGGAGCTGGTAAGTAATCTACAACCGCATCTAACAATAATTTAACACCTGTGTTACCTAAGGCAGTACCACACATTACTGGGAAGAATTCAACAGCAAGTGTTCCTTTACGGATTGCACGCTTTAATAATTCTACTGGAATTTCCTCTCCTTCTAGGTATTTGTTCATTAATTCATCATCGAATTCCGCAACTGCCTCAATTAAAGCACCACGTTTTTCTTCTACTAATGTTTTATATTCTTCTGGAATGTCGGATTCCGTTGCATTTTCTTCTTGGCCTCTATCATAGACATACATTTTTTGATTGACTAAGTCTAGAATGGTTTTAAATTCATTTTCTGCACCAATTGGCCATTCGATTGGAGCAAAGTTTACCCCTAAACGATCTTTGATGGTTTTTAAACAGTATTCAAAATCTGCACCCATCTTATCCATTTTGTTACAGAAAATCATACGTGGTACTCTGAATTCATCGGCTTGACGCCAAACAGTTTCGGTTTGTGGTTCAACTCCAGCTTGTGTATCTAGTAAGGCTACTGCACCATCTAGTACACGAAGGGAACGAGATACTTCAACAGTAAAGTCTACGTGCCCTGGAGTATCGATAATATTTAATCTATGACCTTTCCAGAAAGCAGTTGTAGCGGCTGAAGTGATTGTAATTCCACGTTCTTGTTCTTGTTCCATCCAGTCCATTTGAGAAGCACCATCATGGGTTTCACCAATTTTATGGATTTTATGGGTATGGAATAGGATACGTTCGGTACAAGTTGTTTTTCCTGCATCGATATGTGCCATAATTCCAAAGTTACGTGTATTTTCTAAGCTATATTCACGAGCCATATTCTTGTTTCCTTTCTTATTACCAACGGTAGTGAGCAAATGCTTTATTTGCTTCTGCCATTTTATGTGTATCTTCACGTTTTTTTACAGCTGCACCAGTTCCTTCTGATGCATCAATAATCTCGTTTGCTAAGTTTTCAGCCATTGAATGACCTCCTCTTAAACGAGAATAGTTTACTAACCAACGAAGGGCTAATGCTTGACTACGATCAGCTTTTACTTCAATTGGTACTTGATAGTTTGCTCCACCTACACGGCGTGATTTTACTTCAAGTGCTGGTTTGATGTTTTCCATGGCTTTTTCAAAAACTTCCATTGGGTCTTGTCCTGTTTTTTCTTTTACCATGTCAAATGCACCATATAGTATTTTTTGAGCAGTTCCCTTTTTTCCATCATTCATGATTTGATTAATCAATTTAGTAACCAATTTAGAATTGTAGATTGGATCTGCTAAAACGTCTCTTTTGACTGCACGTCTTTTACGCATAGTATGCCTCCTTTCTTATCTATATCATTTTTTATTTACTAGCTTTTGGTTTCTTTGTTCCATATTTTGAACGTCCTTGACGTCTTTTATCGATTCCAGCAGTATCTAATGTACCACGTACAATATGATATCTAACACCGATTAAGTCCTTTACACGTCCTCCACGGATTAATACAACGCTGTGCTCTTGTAAGTTATGTCCTTCTCCACCAATATAAGCAGTTACTTCATATCCATTGCTCAAACGAACACGGGCATATTTACGTAATGCTGAGTTTGGCTTCTTTGGGGTCATCGTTCCAACACGTGTACATACGCCACGTTTTTGTGGGGAATTTTGATCTGTGTTTTTCTTTGCACGACTGTTATATCCAATCCCAAGCACTGGTGATTTACTTTTTCTCGTTTTGTCAGTTCTACCTTTTCTTACTAATTGTTGTATTGTAGGCATATAAACCCTCCTTTCATTACACACTTCCAGGTGTTTCATTTTTTAACTTAATGAAAGATTTACCGAAGTAAATCTTGATTAAATCCTTAAATAATATACCACCTTATTGTATGCTTGTCAATTACTTTTTATGCAACTATTCACTTAATTGTAGCCATACATTATAGATATTAGAAGTTATTTCAGTGTTACCGCTTTTATTTCTCCTTATTTCAAAATATCCAAGTCCGTCTATTGTTAATATGTTGGTAGACAATACCTTTCTATCAAGTACTTCTGTATACCCTCCAGAGGCACCGGTTTTAAACAAAACTGGCACCGCAAGTATCTGCCGACTACTGTTATCTAGCAAATTTACCTCTTCATAAAAGAAATATTCAAAGGCTAGATTAACTATTGGTTGATCTTCTGGAACATGTGATGTTGCAGATACATCTACATAAATATATGCATAATCAGTCAAATTGATTGGATCTTTCGTATATATTCCCCGACGTTCTTCATTATCTCCTGTAATTTCTAAATATAAATAATCTTCTTGTGCTGTCAGTTCTGCTTTATAAGTCTCAAACTCTGCTAGCATTTCCCCATCTAATATAAGATAGTCTGCTAGTTTCTTCGTATCAGAACATACTTCTGTTTTGCCATTCGTTGTACATACCTTTGCATATGCTGCTTCTGATGGATAAATACATGTATTATTTTCATTCATACCTAAAGCAGTAATATCATCTTCTGTTTTGCCGTAATAACATTTCGTTTCTTTTACAAATGTATTCATTTGTGATTCATAATTTAATATCACTTGAGTATCTGTAAAATTTTTGCTACTCCAATTTGGTTTGGGCAAATATACGCTAGTATCTCCCACACAATCCTCTCTATCTATTATCTTAGGACTTTCATCATAACCTTTTTCAACACAGTACTTTCCTATTTTAGCAATTATACTCATTTGATTGTTTTCTCCTATTACGAGTATTCCACTTTCTGGTTTAGATCCTTTATAAGTTAAGATATCACCTGTTAAATCAATTGTTTGTTGATATTCTTCTCCTTCTAACATCGATTCCAATTGATAGTTCTCTGCTGCTTCTAAGATCCCATTTACCGATTCTATTGCTGCTCCTCTTCTTGACTTTTCAATCACATCCATTATCATTGGCGTTGCGATTAGTGCGATTACTGCTAGTATTACGATAACTGCTAATAATTCTACTAATGTAAATCCTTTTTTCTTCATTCAAATCTTCCTTCCTCTCATAATAAACCATAAAAAAAGGGGTATACCCCCCCCCGTTCACAAATAGCTAACTTGTGTATCTATGCTATATGCAAACTATTTTATGATTTATTTTTGATAATTTCATTATAAAGCAATCATATCATTTTGACAAGCTATAATTTGCCTTTTTACATTCTAATTTACATTATAATATTCTTTCTTCTTTTGTTTTTCTTGTTCTAGAAATTGTTTTGCTTGTTCATATTCGTAGTCATATTTATATGGAATTGCCATTTTCAATCGAAACACTACATCATAAATTGCTTGATACCAGAAATCACATTCATCTTTCTTGCAGCGAAATGTCTCGTATACATAATCAATTCCTTCTTCTAGTAATTCATCTAATAAAATTGGATTATGTTTTCTATAAAATTCTATTTTTGGATATAATTTCAAAAATTCTGTTACACTATCCATCTTTATATTTCCTTTACTTCTAATTACAGCCATGTAAAATTGATTGATTTTTTCTCTATCGTAGCCAAGTTGAATCATTAAACTAGATATTTGTATCATTTCCTCATCGGTAATTGGTTTTAAAACTTCCCCTGTATATTCATTATAATATCCTGCAATTTGATTCCTTATTTCTTTATATTCCTTATCTGTTATTATATTCGTATTAGCAGACTTTACTTCATATACAACAGATTTGGTTGAATGTTCTTTTTGAGCATTTGATTCCTTTTCTCCTTTTTTCACCTCTTTTTTTAGTGAGGTTTCAATATTAGAACATAAACAAGAATCGATACCTAACTTATAAAGTATCTCTATAATTTTTTGAATATCCGATTCTGTATAAGAATGCTTTTTATCAAAATAACATTCCTGCAATTGTTTGTGTGTGTAAATTAAGGTATTCATTTCTAATGGAACAGGACCTGATTTTAATTTTTTTCTGGCATTTGCTTCATCACGAATTGTATAAATCCCATAATATTCACCAAGCATTATTTGATCTACCATATTGTTTGTAATATCCAACATTTTGTAACACTTCTTTGACTCTATATCTTTTTCTTCTAAGATTCCATTTTCAATATTGCGTTCTATCAAATATACTATTACTTGGAAACAATCCACTCCTCTTAAGCCACTATCTTGAAGCATAAGCGAAATAACATAAAAATTACCAAATAAATTTGAACGTTTATTTTTTAGAAACATTAATATATCCCTGTAACCTAAATATTGTATTGAGCTAAATGTCATATCTTTCATATTCCAATTTTCCCTGTTTGTTTTTTTTCTGTAATTGTACAACTTTTCTTTTATATTAATCATTTCTGTTTCTAAATAATTCTTAAATTTTTCAATTGCGTCCATAAAATTTTCCTCATTTCTAAAGAAGTAGTATACTAGATTTCTTTATTTTGTCAAGAAAAACATGGCCTCTTACGAAATCATGTTGATAAATTGTTGCATTGTTATATTTTTATAAATTGGATATCTTGGGACCATATATTTATTGTTACTTCTACTCGCCTTATAATTTCCACCAATAAAGGCTAACTCAAAGCCAACTTCTTGTACTTGCCGAATCGCAGTACTATTGTATGCATAAAATGGAAAGCAGAATGCTTTTTTACTTCCAGTGATTGCGATAGATTGATTCAAATCATTGATTACCTGTTCGTTTGTAGAAATCAATAATTGTGCTCCATTTTGATACATTGTATGCATATCATTGGTGTGAGATTCAATATCTAAATTAGGAGAACGATAATTTTCAATATTCCACCAACCTGTAATTAAAAATAAAGTAGCATGTAAATTGTATTTTTCTAATAGTGGAATTAATTTATTTCCATTATGTTTTCCTGTTCCTTGTGCCCCATCATCGATGGTAAGCAAAACACTTTTTTCTGGAATATTAATTCTTCCATACATCCAATCTCTAAATTCTGTCATGGTTAAGGTATAGTATCCATTATTTTTTAAATATTGTAATTGTTCTTCAAATTTACTAGTTGCTAAACAAATATTTTCGTTACAAGCTTCTCCACCATCTGGATTATAGAAAAAGTGATAGTTTAATACCGCTACTTTCTGCTCCTTTGCGGGAATAATAATAGGTTCTCCCGCCAACATTGTTTTAAATTGTTCCTTTGTAGTTGTTGCTTTCACTTGATATAGATTTGCACTATTTATTTTTGCAACGGAGTTAGTTGTAGAAAAAGAGATGGATGATGATGTTTTATTATAAAATTGAAATTCTTCTACTGTTCCTTCGCTTTGTGAAAGTAATAAAATTGCCTTATCTTTTAGTCTAATATTTCCATGTAACCAAGCCTCAAAATCAACTAAAGTTATCGTATGAAACCCTTGTTCTCTTAAAAACCCAATTTGTTCTTTCCAATTATCTGTTTCTTTCCATGTTTCCATATTATCAAAATATAAAACAGGAATTTGTTCTGCAACTACTTCTTCTGTATTTTGACTTTCAATTACTTCTATATCTTCTGTTTTTGGAATGGCAAAAATCTGTTCTAAATAAGTTATATAATAATTTTCAGCATCTTGATAAAAGATTACAAAATCCATTTCTTGATTGATTTGTATTACGAAATTTCCATTTTGATATAAGTTTGTATCCTCTCTCGTATGGATATTCTGATTAAATGCGATATAACTAGGGTAACTTACTTCTACCTTATCAGCTGGAGTTATATCGGTATAAAAAAGGTAATAATCTGTTCCTGCTATATTAAAATATTGATTGTTCACATTTTTGATTTCTTCAGTTGTTAATGCAACCTGTATATTATTTTGAATACTGCCACAACTTTCATATTGATTATCCTTCTTACAATATAAATTACCAGTTTGAACCGTAACATATTCGCTATAATGTGACTGAATTTCTTTTAATAACTTTTTATCTGCCTCTTTCTTTTGGAAATATTTCATTCCCATATAACCAAGTACTACGAAAATAAGTGTTAATAAAATACTACCGACTATAATAACTACTCTTTTTTTCATTTGCCTCACCTTACTTTTGTATTATACAATAGTTTATAAAGAATAAGCAAGGAAAAGATTGATTTTACAATTACTTTTGATTCAGATAGTTAAATACAGTTATTTTATCATCAAAAAATTGTTTTTCTCCTTTTACTATTTGATAGTTTTCATGTCCTTTTCCTAAAATTAACAAGATATCATTTTCTTTTAATAAGTTAATTCCTTTATGAATTGCTTCTGTTCGGTCTAGTTCAATTTCATAATTTGAATTTTTTAGATTTTGTGTCATATCCTTTATAATATCTTTTGGTTCTTCATTTCTAGGATTATCGGTCGTAAAAATTACATGATCAGATAAACGTGTTGCGATTTCAGCCATGAGAGGTCTTTTTTCCTTATCTCTATTCCCACCACAGCCAATTATAACATATACTTTTTGATTGGATATTTGATGTACCAGGTTTAACACATTTTCAACCGCATCTGGTGTATGCGCATAATCTACAATAATTAAGTTATCCTGATCAGATATTTGATCCATTCTTCCAGGTGGTGGTGTGAGGTTTAAAACAATTTGTTCTATATTAGGAATACCTAAATATTCTAACACAATGATTACATTTATCATATTGTAAACATTATATTCTCCAATTAACGAAATCTCATAGGATTTTTCTTCTTCATTATGCAGTAATGTAAATAAGCTTTTATTCTTTTCTAAATGTATAGATGTCATTTGATAATCCCCATCTTTTCCATAGGTAATATTATGATTGGTTGGTAATATAAATAAGGAATAAAAATCAATCGCAGTTGGAATAATGGCAATTCCATCCTGCGCTACTTGATAGAAGAGTTTTTGTTTCGCAAGCGCATAATCTTTCATTGTTTTATGATAATCCAAATGTTCTCTTGTAATATTGGATATGATAGCGACTTCAAATTGTAATCCATAAACTCTTTCTTGTTGTAATGCATGACTACTGACTTCCATTACTACATAAGTACACCCCGCTTCCTTTGCCTCCAGTAGCATTTCGTATAATTCCAGTATTTCTGGTGTTGTATTGTGTAAATCTCTTATCTTCTTTTCTATATAAAATCCAATCGTACCAATATAGGCACATTTTTTTCCTACTTGGTTCAATGCTTGATAAAGTAAAAAACAAGTGGTTGTTTTTCCATTGGTTCCTGTCATTCCTATTATATGCATATCTTTTAATTGTTCCTTGTATGTTTCTATATATTGTTTTAAATATTCTTTGGTATCAGGTACAATTATAGTTTCCACCTCGTAAGACCCATATTCAGCAATTATCTTGGTAGCTCCCGCCTCTATCGCATCCTCAATATATTGATGCCCATCTATGTTTTCTCCAGAAATAGCAATGAAGGAATCCCCCTTCTCAATTTGTCTTGAATCACATCTTAACATATAGCACCCTCCACTGTATCGTATGCGTCTTTCAAATTCGCGTTCTTCCGTAATTTGGCACAAAAAAAAAGAACCCATTTAAGGATTCTTACTTTAAAACCAATTGATTTCCCTCAACATCAACGGTAACTGTTGTATTAGGATGGATTTGTTCCATTAAAATGGAATTTGCAAGTAAAGTCTCTAAATTGCGACTCACATAACGTTTGATTGGTCGTGCTCCATATGCTTCATCATAGGAAGCTTCAATAATGAAGTCACGAGCTGAATTGGTCAGTTCGACTTTGATTTTCTGATCTTGTAACCGTTCTTCAATTTCCATTATAATTTTATCTAAGATATCGTATACTACTTCTTTGGTCAATGCATTGAAGATAATAATTTCATCAATTCGGTTGATAAATTCCGGCTTGAAGGTTTGTCTTAATTCTTGCATTACCAAAGCATTACTATCGTCTTTATTTTCTAGAATGTAATTACTTCCTAAATTAGACGTCATAATGATAATCGTATTTTTAAAATCAACGGTTCTACCTTGAGAATCAGTGATTCTACCATCATCTAATATTTGTAATAGAATGTTGAATACATCTCGATGAGCTTTTTCAATTTCATCAAATAATACAATACTATAAGGGTTTCTTCTAACTGCTTCTGTTAATTGTCCACCTTCATCATATCCTACATATCCTGGAGGCGCTCCGACCAGTCTTGATACAGAATGTGCTTCCATATATTCACTCATATCAATACGCACCATATGACGTTCATCATCAAATAGTTCATAGGCTAATGTACGCGCAACTTCTGTTTTACCAACACCTGTAGGTCCTAGAAAAATGAAGGAACCAATTGGACGTTTGGGATCTTTGATACCAGCACGTGCTCGAATAATTGCTTCACTGACTAGTTTTAAAGCTTCATCTTGTCCTTTCACACGTTTTTTCATATTTTCTTCTAAGTGAATTAATTTTTCTCGTTCTCCACCAACTAATTTTTGAATTGGAATATTAGTCCATTTGGATATGATACCTGCGATATCTTCTTCATCGACTGTATCACTTAATATATGAGATGTGTCTTGTCGTTTTAATTCCTCTAATTCTTTCTCCAATTTTGGTAGCATTCCATGTCTTAATTTGGCTGCAGTCTCTAAATCATAGTTATTTTCAGCCTGTTCTAAAGAGAATCTACACTTCTCAATTTCATCTTTTTTCGCACTGATACCTTCATTGATTTTTTTCTCTGCTTCCCAATCACTTCTTAATTTTGATTCTTTTTCTTTTAAGGTTGTGATTTTTGTCTTTAATTCCTCTACCCTTGCTTTGGATAATTCATCTTTATCTTTTTTGATAGCTTCTAGTTCTACTTCTAGTTGCATAATCTCTCTCGTTAAAACATCCAAATCCGTTGGAACAGAATCCATTTGTACCTTTATGGTTGCACAAGCTTCATCTACCAAATCGATTGCTTTATCTGGTAAAAAACGATCAGTAATATAACGGTCTGATAAAGTCGCCGCAGCAATCAACGCCTTGTCTTTGATATTCACTCCATGAAATACCTCAAATCTAGATTTGAGTCCTCTTAAAATGGTAATGGTATCTATTACAGTTGGCTGTCCTACCTGCACACGTTGAAATCTTCGCTCTAAAGCGCCATCTTTTTCGATATATTTACGATATTCATTTAAGGTAGTTGCTCCAATGACTTTAATTTCCCCTCTTGCAAGCATTGGTTTTAACATATTGCTCGTATCAATCGCACCTTCTGCACCACTACCCACAATCATATGAATTTCATCAATGAAAAGAATAATATTGCCATCACTCTCTTTGATTTTCTTTAAAACAGCTTTTAGCCTTTCTTCAAATTCACCACGGTATTTTGCACCTGCAATCAAAGCACCCATATCTAATTCCCAAATCGTTTTTCCTTTTAGACTATTTGGAACATCACCTTTCACAATACGGCTAGCAAGTCCTTCTACAATGGCTGTTTTTCCTACACCTGGTTCCCCAATTAATACGGGATTGTTTTTGGTCTTTCTAGATAATATTCTCGTAATACTTCTGACTTCTTCATCACGTCCAATGACAGGGTCTACTTTACCAAGTTTTACACTTTCTGTAATGTCGCGCCCATATTTTTCAAGGACATTCTCTTCTTGAACATTTTGATTCATCAGTATCCCTCCCTTTTCTTATGATGTCTTTTCATCATTATATTCATTATATCACCATTTTAGCACTTGTCAAATGTGAGTGCTAATTTATTGTAAAAAAAAACTAGATACGGAGAATTAAAGTTTGCGTATAAACTCCATCTATAATTTCTTCTTTTCGACTAAAATATTGTTGCGTCATTTCTTTTAATAATAATGATTTCTCATTGGGTTGTACATAATACAAGTTATTTTTTCCAATCGGATGGGTAAATGAAAAATAAATATTTTTTTTATCATGATATCCATTAATATTTATTTGATTCTCATTTGTCTTTTCTAACAAATAAGTACTGTATTCAAACATGTGAAATAAATAGCTAGCCAGTTCATTTAATTTTTTGCCCTCTATTGTTTGAAAAACTTTATCTTCTTCTTTAAAATCTATGCTCATACTGGTATGGATTTGTTTTTGTTGCAATTCATTTATTTTGTAGTAAAAGAGTCCCATTAAGCCACATTTTTGAAGTTTCTGAAGTTGTTCCCATAGATAACCATTGAGATTCGATATATCTTCCCTCAATATTTTATCAAGATAGGATTGCCCCTTTTCCCCTTGGTCTTGTAACAAGCTTTGAAGCAGTAAAAGTTGATTTTGATATTTTCTCGCATTTTTCTCATACTGAAAAAAGGTATTTTCAAATTGTTTCACATCTTCCATTAGTCTTTGATAATCGTCTGATAATTTTTTATGTCTCATTCGCTCTTTTGCATATTCGATTAAAAGAATACAAGAAACCAATATAAATAAATAACTGAAAAAAGAGAATGTTTTATTTTGAATATAAAATTGTATTACACTCAAAAGTAAGATACTCATAAATACCATAAAGAACCATTTTTTATGTTGTAAATGTTCTAAATACTTTTGAAAAATATATTGAAGGGATAGAAGATGAAATAGAATAATAGAAAATAGAAAAATCAATAAATTGCCTATGCAATAAAATATTTCTGAGAAGCTCCATGGTAATGAAAACCATAAATTAAGGACCATTGTTACTGTAATTTCAGACACGACAATCGTGAAAAAGCTAAATAATACGGCGATTCCCGTTTGATAAATGGAGTACCTCCAAATTATTTTTGAAATAGCCCAAACAAATGTAATTTGTAGAAGAAACATTGGTTTCGCACTATATTGACAGAAAAAACTAACGATTACAAAAAAAATAAAGCAGAGCAAAAATTTATTATTATACGTTCTTACATTTAATATTTTAGAAACAAAATAAAATGGTAGAAAGCAACTCATGATAGTTGTTAGGATTCGAAAAATTATCATTGTTCATCTCCTGATGATAGAATATGAACTGCTTTTCGGAATCGTTCACAGGCTGCGTCTGACTTCATTTTTTCGTTTTTTAAATTCTCGTTTTCTGCTTTCAATTGGACATTTTTCGTATGTAACATTGATATTTCTTTTTGTAACTGAATCTGATCTTGCTCACTTTTTTGATATTTTTCTGTTTTATCTTTGGCAATCCAGATACGCAAGGTATTTATATGCATTCCAAATTCGTTTATAATTTGTTCTTCAGTTGCCCCATTGTAATACATGTAAACTGCTTTTTGATGCACTTCATCGGAATAGCGTTTTCCTCTTTGTGGCTGATGTTTCTTTCGCCTGTTGTTCATAATAGGCGTATTTAAAAATGTTGTTTGATGTAAATTGCTAATACGCGCATGATTCTCATACACAAAATAAGATGGTAATTTTTGTTTCAATTCCTCTAACGAATAAGACACTAAATAGCTACAAGTACTGGTTTGAATTACTGTCTTTTTCCGTTTATACCTCTGTAAAAAACAAATGTCATTGATATGAAGTGTATATTGAATTTCATTTTCAACAAATCGCAGTATTTCTCGTTTTGTTTCCCTATCCAATAAAAATTTTAAAATGTCTTTTAACTTTTTTTCCCATTGCGATTCAAAGTAATTCATATAATCGGTAAATTTATTTTGTAATGCAACAAATAAAAATCTTTCATCGCCAAATCCAATGATATGACTTGAAAAATCATACTTTCTAATTTTTCTGACATAATCTTGCAACTTATTAGATGGTGTTTCCATATCTAGAAGGTATATTTTCATGTTCTTTTTATTTTTGGAAATGATTTGATATGCTTCATCTGTGTAGTCATCATAAATTGTAATACGGTATATCGTATTTTGTTTTTTCATCACGTTTTTAATACATTCTTGAATTCTTTTTTGAAAAAGGATATTATCATTTACAACAATAAATTCTAGCATACTGCAACACTCCTATTATAGTTATCATAACATATAGGATAATCTATTACAATTAAAAAAATCCAGTTTTTGGATTTATATTTCTTTTTGCCGGAGTTTGGCAGTTACTTCTTTTTTAAATATAAAGTATACCCTTTTTACATAA
>CAMUMB010000002.1 GCA_947089915.1 uncultured Caryophanales bacterium
CTTGCATGTCTTAGGCATGCCGCCAGCGTTCATCCTGAGCCAGGATCAAACTCTCCAAAAAAATATTTTTTTGTTCATTTGAATTGTTTTATCCTAACTTTTGAATTGACTTTTTGCTCAGTTTTCAAAGATCATTTTCCTGCCTTCTTTTCGTGAAAGCACTACTAATATATCATTTGCAATTCACTATGTCAAGAACTTTTTTCACTTTTTTTCATTTTTCTTTCTTTTTCGATTTTATTCACGAAATATTGACAAACAGTTGTCTATCAAATGAGAGAAAAACGAAATTAGCTTAAAAAAAGAAACGAGTTAATGTTTGCTTTTTTTGAGTTCTTTTTCCGTGAAAGCATTATTAATATATCATTAGAAGATAAATGTGTCAAGAACTTTTTTCACTTTTTTAAAAATTTCTTGACTTCTCTTAAATATATGTAAAAATGGTGTAGATATTCCTATTTATTTTCACTTTTTATTTTTTCATAAATTTCATGATACTGTATATTTTGCTCTGCTTGAAATACCTTTGAACCATCTTTATATAAATGTATGAGTTCATCGAGTCCATTATGAATGGCAATGTCAAGTTGGTCTGAATATTGCATCAATTGTTTATGGTATTTATATTCCATGCGATCCAAAATGCGATAATCTCCAGATGGATAGATACGGACATCCAAATCATAATCAATATATTTAATAACGCCTTCTTCTATTATATAAGGAGACTCTACATTACAATAATAAGATATGCCGTCTTTTTTTAATTGTGCAATCACATTAAACCATTTGTTACGAAAAAAATAGATAACGGCTGGTTCTTTGGTTCTCCATGTTCTACCATCTGCTTCTGTCACTAAGGTATGGTCATTTCCAAATACAATATAATCCTTTTTGATATCTAATACAATTGCTTCTTCCCAAGCACAATGAATTTTACCATCGTGCTTATAACAGTGGATTTGAAATTGGTCTCCAATACAAATTGGTTTCATCATTCCCACCTTCTTCCTGTTACACATTATACAGGAATAAGTCGAAAAAGAAAAGAAGCATATTTTTTACTCTGACAAGTATATTTTTTACTCTGACAAGTAACGAATTGCTTCTTGTAATTGATTATCAGTTTTATCATTTGGATTTACAAAATAATTGACATCTAACCTCACTTCAATATCAGGTGTGACTCCTATTTTATGTATCCAATTACCATCTGGTGTTAACCATTTTTTAGTAGTAAATTTATATTCAATTCCATCTTTTCCATCAACAAGTTCCTGTACGGTTCCTTTTCCATAGCTCGTTTCTCCAATCACAGTTGCTCCATAAGACTCTTTTAGTGCTGTGCTTAACAGCTCTGATGCAGAAGCACTATTGCTATTTTGTAAAACAACGATTGGATAGGATTTTGTTTCATTTCCCTTTGAATAGTATTTTGTGATTTCATCCTTCATTTCAATTTGGTATATCACTTTGGTTTGATCTAAAAACAAACTAACGATATTAACGGCTGTAGTCAAGTGTCCACCAGAATTTTCTCTTACATCAATAATCAAAGAATCAATACCTTGTCCTTCTAAGGATTTCAGTTCATTTTGGAATTGTCGATCTGTCGTATTGGAAAAGATACTGAAATAGATATAGCCAATCTTCTTTCCATTTTGTTCATACATTTTAGAACTTACAGATGGAATTTCCACGACTGTTTTTTTTACAGTAACCTCGATTATTTCTTCATTGCGTAGAACAGTTAAAGTAAATTGATCTAGTTGTTTTTCTTTTACATATTTGGTTAATTCTGATTTATCTTTTCCAAGCATATCTGTTCCATCAATTGCAGTTACAATATCATTTACTTGTAATCCAGCTTGTGCTGCTGGAGAGGATGGAAATACGCCAACAATTTGGATATTTCCATCAGTATTATTCGTGATTTCAATTCCAATTCCGCTATAGTTTCCATTTAAAGACATATTGAAGTTATCAGAATTCATTTCATCGATAAAGGTAGAATAAGGATCATCTAAAGCATCTATCATACCCGCAATTGCACCATTCAATAAAGTAGTATCATCGACTTCTTCATAATAGTTATCTTTAATATATTGATAATGTTCTAGTATTTTAGAAACAAATTCATTTTCCTGCTTTGTTGCTGTTTTCGGTACAAAGCGAGATGATATCGTTATTCCCATAAAAATACTAACAACACAAGTTATTATAATAAGAAAAACAACCTCAGAAGTATGAAATGTATTTTTAGATTTTCTTTTATTTCTTATCATAATATCACCTTCTTAACTATAACATATTCTCATTTTTCTGTCTATGATTCTGGAAAAAGTGAATACACCTTTTTTACAACTTATAATGTTTTTAAAAATTCTAAAATTGTTTCACTCGTTTCATAATGTGCTACCATTGTTCCGTTTTGAATTTGGAATAATGTAGTTCCTGTTACTTTCAAGTTTTCTGTAAAGTCTGCTGTTTCCCCTATGAATTTTTGATTTAATACAGAAGATAAATTTACTTTATAATAGGGTATTCCATTTTCTTTTTTACTCGCTTGCGTTAAAAGATTTTCAAAAAGAGAAATATAAGAATCATCTTTTTCTTCCACTAATACAAAATAATTCGTTTCTTTTTGATGGTATAATTCTCCCAAAAGAATCTCATCATATTGAATAATAGATGGTGTTGTAGATGGTTTTGTATAATCTCCTTTTTTACGGCCAGTGGATAGAGCTGTTATCAAATAAAATACGAAAAATATAACAACCACAACTATTATGATACGAATAAAATTCTTTACTTCAATTGAATTTGTTTTTTCCATGTTATCACCTGTTTGTAATTATATCATAAATTAAAAAAAATAGATACATGAAATATCTATTTTCCAATTGGAACAGAACTAATTGATTGCACCACTTTCAATAATTCCTCACCATCTAGGACATCCGATACTGCATAATATTCAATTCCATTGCTGATCCAATTTGCGGAATTACTTGTAATACTACCAACAGTATCCATCAGTATTTCAGGATCCCCATAAACGGGGATGACAACAAAATCTTCTTCTACACTAACGGTTTCTTCTACTAACATAAATGGAGATTCTCCACCAAAGGTTAATATAATACGCTCTCCATCAGTTTTCTTAACAACGTCTTGGCTCTCTAAATAAGTATTAACAGGCATATACATTGGATAAATGATATCATCAATCGTTTTAGAAGTTTCTTCGGTCACTTCTCCAGTTTTCATGTTTTCGCCCAGTTCAAAGTAATCTTTATCAAAAGTAGCACCACTATCTATTTTTTTGTAAGTCATTTTCATACGGACAATTCCTTCTTCGTTTAACACTTCGACTTTTTGAATATTTCCTTTTTTATCTAAATAAATTTTTTGACTTTTTAAATTTTTATTGTTGGCATAATTGACTGTTGTACTGATAATATATTGATCGCCTTTTTCTTCAACCTTTTTGGATTTGTCATTTTTAATATCTTTGACTAGTATTTGCATCAAATAACTTTGAGAATTGTTATATGGCCATTCACTTTGAAATTTAAAACTTTTGTTCAAACTTGGTGTTAATACATATACACCTTCTGTATTTTTTAAAATAATTTGTTCATGGTTATTGGTTTGATTTTTTAAACTCACACGAAATAAGTCATCCTTTTTATAGGATACTTCTACGTCATATCGATAACTATCTTCATTGTTAATAATTTCCAGTTCTCCCGTTACATGATAACTTTTTGCACTTTCTACTTTACTGGTCAATGTACTTACAATATCTTGATTTTTCTTTCCAAAGCATCCTGTTACCAAGATACAACAAAGAATCGTTGTACATAAAATTTTTACTTTCATTCTTTCACCTCATATCATATTTCACTTAATTATATGGACCATAATAAAAAATATGAATAATTTCTAATTCTTAGGAAAAGATAATAGTAAGACAGAAAGGAGAATCATATGGAAACGTTACAAAAAGTAGCTTTGGTCTTTACAATCATCGGTGCGATTGTATGGGGAATGATTGGATTATTCGATTTCAATATTATTGACACATTATTCAAGGACATGTATATTATCGCAAGAATTATCTATATCATTGTTGGAATATGTGGACTTATTAATATAGGACTTCTTTTCAATCATATAGAAAAATAAAACCCTCACATATGTGAAGGTTTTTTCATTAATTTCGTGTTAATGTAATTCGAACTCTTCTCGTCTTAGAAGTATATTGTACTTTCGGATCAGTTCCTTCTACCTGTACTTCTACTTCATATTCCCCAGGTTCTGTGAAACCGGATAAATCAACAGAGGCAGTAATATCATTGGAACGAATCGCATCTATTACAGATTTAACACCTTTTAGATTAACAGTAACACTTGCAGCATTGCTATCTTTTGCATTGGCTCTTAATCCGTCAGCAACGTTTCTCATATTGACAGTTACATTCTCAATATCTCTACTAGAAACATCGTCTAAAGTAACATTGACAGTTACATTGTTAACGGATAAAGAACGTACACCGATTGGTTTTGGAATTTCTAATTTATATTCTTTGTTTGCTTTTAAATCTGTTACATCAATTTCAATCGGAATATAATTTAATGCTTCTAATGTTTTCGCATCTCCATATACAGTAACATTCGTTACATTTGCATTTAATGTACTAATTGCTTGACCAAAGCTTACTTCACCAACTGGTACAATACGTAGTGGAACTTCTTTACTTGGAGATGAAATCACAACATCTACATCCATCTTGCTGGGAACAATTTCTACATCCACTACATTTCCCTCAGAATCATAAGCTTTCAAAGGAACATCTCTTAATGTTGTTGTTCCCACTTCTGTAGAAACTAGATTTTTAATATCGACCAAAGCCTTTACTGATACAACTTGTTTCAGTTGATGTTCTGCGCCTTTGATTACAATTTTATCCGTATCATAATTTACATTATCAATTACATATTTTGGATCTAAACTGTCTTGATTTAAAATGTCCACAGTTAATGTTCTTGTTTCTGAGACTTTTTGATAAATAACAACCGTTGCGACAGAAGGATTCACCATGTAATCAATTTTACCAGCATTCTGTGTATATTCCATATTTACTCTATGTGTCCCAGGTTTTAATCCACTTAAATCAACTGTTACATTATGAGAAGAAGATTGTTTTGCGATATAAAGGTCTGTTTTACTTCCAATCAATGTAATATCGACTGTCTCTGGAAGGCCTTCAATTACATATGCTTCTTCATTATATATAACTTCAACTGGACGATTTTTCAAAACTTCAGCTGAATTATCTGTAAATAGAATAATTTTTTGATCAATTATAATAAAGATTACGATTGCCAAAAATAGCGAAATAAATAGTAAGGTATTACTCTTAGATAGCCAGTTTTCAAACTTTCTTCCTGAATGGTCAAATTTAGAAGAAATAAATACGACTAATTTTGTAATAGGGACAATGATAAGTTTATCTACAATATAACCAATTTTGTGACTAACAATTCTAATTGTCCGAAGGAGTTTCTTCATCTTCTTCTACCTCCTCTTCTTCATCCATGATCAATGATTTTTTAGGTCTTAATTCCTCTAACAAGATCATTTTGACATCATCGATTGTTAAGTTGTAATTAAGCTCTCCATTCATTGCAATAGAAAGCCTTCCTGTTTCTTCTGAAACAACCAAAGCAATACAATCACCTGTTTCTGATATACCCAAAGCAGCACGATGACGTGTTCCTAGTCGCTTACTAATTTTTAGGTTATCACTGGTTGGAAATACCGCACCTGCACTAGTAATTTTATCTCCTTGAATAATTACACCACCATCATGTAAAGGATTATTTGGAAAAAAGATAGAAATCAACAAATCGGATGAGATATCTGCATAAATTTTTTTTGATTTTTGAATATAATCATTTAAGCTGTTATCCCTTTCAATAACGATAAGAGCACCAATTCTGTCTTTTTTTAAGGATTCCATTGCACCTGTAATCTCATAAACCATTTTTTCGCGTTCATCGACGGTTAATACCTTATGGCGACCTAACAATTGACTTCTTCCTAACTGTTCTAATACATTACGTATTTCAGGTTGAAATATTACAATTAAAGCAAGCGGCCCCCATGTAATTACATAATCAAGCAAATAACCAATGGTTACTAAATCTAATATATCACTGATAATCTTAATTACAACAATAATTAAGATTCCCTTAAATAAAAGTACCATTTTTACATTTTTTCTTAAATTTTTTAAAATATAATAAAGTGCAAGCCAAACCAACAAAACATCAATCAATTTTGTAATGAGTGACATGATATTATCAAAAGTCATAATCTACCTCCAATATTTTTACATTTTAAATTATATCACATATATGATTTTTTGAAAACAAAAAAGACCAAATGGTCTTAAAATCTCCAAATATCATCATCTGAGTTTGTATCATCAATGTCTGTTTTTAAATCCTCAATATTTGGTAAATCCATATCTAGGTCTTCTGCTTCTTTTCCGATTTTATAAGTATTAGGTGTGCCATCCAGCCCAGCATATAACTCTTCTGGAATTTCTTCTTCGATTTCTTCCTTTTCCTCTGGTTCTTGAATTTCAATTGCATCCAAATCTTCCATAGGTTCTTCCTCTACCATTTCCACTTCGGCATCTTGTACAGGCATATCTTGTTCAAATAATAATTCTTCTGGTTGTTCTTGCACGGATGGAATTTTTACAGACTTAACTGGCGCCTTTTCTACTATCTTTTCTTGTTTTTTACTTTTCTTTTTCCCAAATTGTGTTTTTTCTGCAAAATAACCAATCAAAGTCATCAATAGTACAATACCGCCTACTAAAAACCAAACATAATTTTCTATCACAAAATCTAAATACTCCATACTTTTTATCCTCCTATTCTTAATCATCATAACATTAAATACAATATTTGACAATCATTTTTATTCCTCTAAATAATTTTCTCCTTTAAAAGGTTCTGTCATTAGTAACCCTGGATAGTTTTGTTGGCGTAATACTTCATAGAGCATAATCGCAACCGCATTTGATAAATTAAGTGCACGTATATTGACATTCATTGGAATTCGCATGCAATGTTCTAAATCATGTTGTAATATTTCCTTCGGAATTCCTGTACTTTCTTTTCCAAAAATCAAGTAGATTGACTCTTTTGGATTAGAATAATCAAAACTAGTATGTGGCTTTTTCCCATAACGTGTTAAATAATAATAAGTTCCTGTATTTTGGGATTGAAACTCCTCAAAATTTTTGTATACAGTGTAATCACAGTATTCTAAATAATTCACTGCAGATCGTTTAATATATTTTTCATCTAAAGAAAAACCCAAAGGTTCAATCAGATGTAACTTCGTACCTGTTCCCGCACAGGTTCGCATAATATTTCCTGTATTTTGTGGGATTTCAGGTTCAAATAATACAATATGTATCATTCTTTCTCCAAATAATTTTGAATATAATAAACAATTTCTTTTGGATTTTTTTCTTGATTTTCCTTATATAAAACCGATGTTCCCATTTCATCAGTTACAATTACTACATTGGGATAAATAAGTGTATCCAACTTTAAAATATTCTTTAGATTTTCTTCGGAACTTATTTTATAAACATCCATATAAACAACATTTTTCGTCAAATTTTGATCTTTCATAAGACTTTTTAATTGTATTTCAAAATCAGAGAATGTATCATCTGTACTATCCGATAGATAAATAATCACGTCATGATTATCTAATATATAATTTTGAATCTCATTTTCTTTGACTTCAGATAGAAACTGCATTCTGGTATGAATACTATTTTCATAATCCTTTTGTTTATTGTAAAAAGATACAAAATAATATAGCAATGCGAATGTTGCAAGTACAACAATTCCTAAAATAATATAATTTTTACCAGGTATGCTTCTTGTTTCCATATATGCACCGCCATTCTAATTCTATTTTAACATATGTATATGCAACAGACAATTGTTTTATGTAAAATGTGACTAATATATTTCGTCATTTTTTTGAATTTGATTGATTGTAATTACAGGAAAACTAATACCTTCTTGTTCTGCGAATTTGGCAAACTTTTCACGAAATGCATCCAATTCTTTCACAATACTATCTGGATAAATTCTCTTGCTCTCAAAAATAGCATTATAAACATCTAACATATCGACTTCTGTTTTATTGTGTAATAATGCTTGTGAAAAAGCACCTGTTAGTACGGAAAAAGCAACATCAGGGTACATTGCAGATAATCCATACACACGTTTAAATTCTGAAGTTGCATTCACAATGGATTCCATCAATAGTTCATTCAAATATCCATTATATTTCATATGGATTCCCGTTTGTTTCTCAATTTTAGGAAGTGATCCTAATAAAATTTTGGTTGTGGTAGCTTCATCTGGCTCCGTTACATCAATACGTTCAAAACGACGTAGAAAAGCACGATCGCGGATAATATAGGTATCATATTCCACAGTAGTGGTTGCTCCAATCATTTTAATATCACCACGATCTAATCCTGGTTTCAATATATTTGCAAGATCCATTGGACCATCACCGCGTCCACCAATTAAAGTATGGATTTCATCAATAAACAAAATTGTTTTAGGTGCTTGTTTCATTTCATTGACCAAAAGTTGAATAATCAATTCTGATTTTCCTTGTACCTGAACTGTTCCAAGTAAAGATGTAGAATTGATTTTTATAACATGGTATTCTTTTAATGCGTCAGGAACTTGTTTTTGCCTAATTAAATAGGAAAGACCTTCTACAATTGCAGTTTTTCCAATACCTGGTTTTCCAATCAATAAAGCAGATTTTTCGGGTGTCATTAATACTAACATCAATCGTTTGATTTCTTCTTCACGTGCAATCGCGGGATTGGTTACATAGACTTTATCCGTTAAATCTTCCCCATACTGTTTTAAAACAGAAAAACCATCTAAACTCATTTCATTTTGATTCATATTCTCACCCATTTATATATCCTGCAACCTTTAATTTATCTACTAATACAGATTCCGATACTGCACCCACTATTCTTGGAAACAGTTTAATATTTCCTTCTGATACAAACACAATGGTTGGTGTCCCAGTTAAATTAGATGTATTCCAAACATCATTATATTGTGTACGATCTAATTTAGATAAATCAATGTAATAAATTTCTAAATCATAATTGGTAATTACTTTCTCCAAAATTGGTTTTAGATCTTGACAATGGTTGCACGCTGCAGAACCAATATAAAGAGCAAACTTTTCTTTATTTTCTAATTTTTGTTGATATTCCGTATAATCAATTTCTATATAAGACTTTGTTTCTTTGTTAGATGTGCATCCTGTCAAAAGCAGAAAAATGGTCAAGCATAATAATATTCGTTTCATAATTTCACCTCATATTATTCACATTATATAATAAATCAAAAAAAAATAAAAGATGCTTTTGTACATCTCTTATTCATTTCGAATACTATATTCGATATTTGTTGCATGAGAAAGGTCAATGGAACATTCTGTTACTACCTCTCTAGTCTCTCTTTTTGGAACAATATCACCGACATATCCTTGTAAAACAACAATAGTATTACCATCAATATCTTTTGCAATAATATCGAAATTTTCCACTTGAATGTCCTCGTCTGATTCATTGGTCACTAGAGTCGTTAATTTAGACGTATCATCATCAATTACCAAAGCCGTATTTGTAAATTTCAGTACTCCCAATTCTCGATCTTTAATAACACCCTCATTGGTATTACCATGAACTGTATTATCTTCCGATTTTACTTCTTCTTTTTTAGAACAACCACAGCCTGTCATTCCCAATAAAAATATTGTTATCAGAAATCCAATTCCAATTTTTTTCATTAAATCGCCTCTATTCTATTAATCTTATTATACCATACATTTTAAAAATTACTAGCCAACTATAACAAAAAAGTCTACTGAATAGACTTATTGATAAAATAAAATTTGATCTGGCATTAAAAATATATTTTTATTCTGTTTAGCAAGCTCTGCATAATCTGTATTTAAATTATTTGACACAGATTCTACCGTATCTCCATCTTTTACACGATACATTTTAACACCATTTTTTGGTATTAAAATTTCTTGCCCAGGATAAATATAATCATCCGCATCTAAACCATTGAGTTCAAGTAACATGTCATAATCTACATTGTAAGTTCTAGCGAGTGCATACATATTATCTCCCTTTTGGACGATATAAGTATCAAATAAATTATCTTCTTCTACTGGAACAATCAAAAAACTTCCTGGTCTTAGCATCACACTACCTGTAATCCCATTTAGTCTTCGTATGGTATCTGTATTGGTATGAAATAAGTCTGCAATTTTCTCAATTGTATCTCCACCTTGTACTTGATATACTTTATACATATCAATCACCTCAATATAATATATGAAAAAAAGAAACTTGGGTCACTGTTTCTTTTATATTTCATATACCCCGAATTGTAAGCCAGTATTGAAAGCAAATTCTGGATTTTGTAAAACTAAACGAACTCCCGTTGTATCATGATAATAGTAAATACATCCATTATCCATAAAATATAGATAATCGGATAAATAAGTTACTTGGTTTCTATCTTTTATGGTTGTAATATAATAACGAACAGTTGGCATTTGTTTAGAGATACGATAAACACCATACCCTCCATCTACCAATTGGTATCCATAATAATAATCATCTGTTACATCAATATGTTCGTAACCCTGAATTTCTTTTGGTAAATCATAGGGTGTAAAATAGGTATTCTGTTTTAATGCGTCATACATCGTCATTGTTTCCCACTTAGAAGCATCGTAAATTTGTACTCCAGAGTCAACATCCCCTACTTTGGTAACTATTTTATTGGATAAATCAATTTTATATTGTTTTTTATTAGTACGATCCAGTAAATAAATGGCATTATCTAAGATACCCTGCATATAAGAATCTAAAGAAATCGCTTGATTAGAAATAATTTTTGTTACCCTTTGATTACTTAAATTGATTACAGAAAATTCATGAAATTCATATTTTTCATTGTAATCTGCAACAATGTAATAGTTATTGTAAAATAACGCTACACTTTTTTGATACACGTCATTTTGAAACAATTGTTTTTCACGTAATAAATCTTTAGAATCCAATAGATAAATACCTTTATAATTTTCGATTGCAATTCTATGATTCTGTATCAGATTGTCATAAATAGAAATACCTTTCACCGATTTTAAAATACTCCTACGGTCCATAAACTGAGTTTTATCATATCCCACCGAATCCAAAGTCGCAACAAAGGAATCCACCTCTGAATCTATTCCAACTATTGTTTGATAAGGATAAATTGTATTATCTTTTTGACATACTACATCTAACTTGGATAAATGACTACCAATAGGATAGATACATTTATACTGATTGTTTTCAAAACCATAAACAGATTCTACAATTTTACTTCTTTCTTTTGAAGATAACAGTTGTATTGGAAAAATAGTATCACCCATTTGAATCTCAAGATGATAACCAGCTGCCTGATTTCTTGTCTTTTTGTGATACACCTCTGTAATCTCAAATTTTTCATTTTGTGTATTTACAATATAAGAAATGGTATGTCCGTTTCCTAATTTATTTTTACAAAATAAAATTCCAAAATAAACAACACATAATAATAGAAATATATAAACCAATTTTTTCATATCACATCACCACTTATCGTTCGAATATAAACCGCCTGTAAAAATTCATGAGGAAATAGCAAAGATAAACGATATAACTTCTTTCTATTTATTGTATCCTTTTTCATGAGTTCACACAAGTATTCTATCATAGAAGCACTCGAAAATAATTTTTTAAATTGATTTTTTTTAATCTTGTTTTCAATTGTTTTGTCTTGTTCTAGTGACTGATAACGTTTTAATATTTCATCATTCCATTTTTGCATACTATATATTTTGGTTTCCTCCATACCAAAACTTTTTCCAAGCCACTCGATTTCCCGATTCCAATCTTGATAAGTTACCTTTGCATTTGGAGTAATTAAAAAATGTTTCAAAACGGATATTTTAATCAAATTATCTAAAATGATATTTTTAGAAGAACATAAATAACGATGAAAATATTTTAAAAAAGATGAAAAATAGAAATCATAATTTTTCTTTAGATGCCCTTTTTTAAACGTAAAAATATTCCCATCCAATTTTTGATATACTTTCATCGTATCATTGTATCCAAATCGAATACATCTTCTCGCCATATGTTTGTCAAAAACAAGGAAAGATCCAATTTTATTATTGGGAGAAATTGTAACAATTGGGATTTCCTTATTCTTTACTTTTTTCTTAAAACCAATTTCCTCTAAATCAACCGCAATCACCTCTGTCGCACCCATTTGAATTGCAAGATTAATTGGTAAATTATCATAAAGTCCGCCATCAATATAAGTAGCATCACCAATTTTTTTCTTTTGGAATGCAGGATAACAAGAGGCAGACGCAATTAAATAATCTTTGAGTTGTTCTTTTGGGATATCCTTCTTTTGTAATAGAATTGGCTTCAAACTAGGTACTTTAACAGTTACAATTCCTAAATCGATGGGAGACCTGTATATTTTTTTCACATTCAAAGCTTTTTCTACTGTATGTTCTAATTTCCCAATGTGCATGCCACCACCTAATATGGCCTGAGCATAGGTATGCAATATTGTATTTTTACCTTCTTTGGTATTATAATCCGCATCTATTTTATCAGCAAAGATTCGATTAAAATCCATATTAAACCATAGCCATAAAGCTTTCATATAATCCTTCTGCACCATCAAAGCTGCATTCAAAGCCCCAACTGAAGTACCCGTTACAATATCATATGTTATATTTAATTTTCTAAGGGCTTTCCAAACACCAATTTGATAAGCACCCTTCGATCCACCACCAGATAGGACAATTGCTCTTTTCATATGACACCTCAACTATATTATACTTTAAAATACCCATTTTTACTATAGAAGATAAACTTTTGACGTATTTCATTCGTTTATAGGGCATTTGTGCGACACCATTTGAAAAAAGTGGAATATGCTATATTGAATATAAAAGAAGGGGTGGATTATATGTGTGAAAACAATAACAACAATAACAATGACTGCAAATGCATCGCCGAAATATTAACTGTTATTTGCATTCTTCAACAAAATGCAAACTGTGCAGATGGATGTTGTCTAGATACTTGTGATCGTGGATTCTTAGGATGCTCTACAACAAGCTTAAACTGCAATACAAGACCAATTATGTTATATACTTGCTGCGGAAACGGAACACCATGGTCAATGCCAACTACAAAAGAAGCAGTTGTATGTGGTGAAGCTGGAGCCGTTTGTTCAAACGTATTTAGAGTTGAAAAAATAGATGGATGCTGTGCTACTTTTAGAGTATTGGCACCAAATCCTGATGCTGCAGAAGCTGCTACAATTCCTTATGTAGCAACAAATTCATTCTTCACAATGAATCTAAATTGTGTTTGTGTAATCAAATGCTTACAAGATACATTTGTTGAATGCATATAAAAATAGGCTCAGCCTATTTTTTTTGATATGAATTTATGCTTCCTTTAATTGATTTAATTGTTCCAACGAAAGACCAATTGTTTCTGAAATAAGTTCCATACTTACACCCTTTTTTAAAAGAGCCTTCGCAACTTCTATATTTCTATCTTCTTTTCCTTGTTCAATGCCTTGGGCAACTCCTTGATCAAATGATATATGTTTTTCGGTATTGAGTATCATCTCTGCATCCTCTTCTGGTGTAATCCATGGAGTATAGGCATCTCTATCATTTAATTCTTCTACTTTCTTCGTATATTCTTCCATGTATTTGTCTCCTTCCGCTAATGTATTTAATGAATCTCTATCCAATCCCAACATAATGAGATATTTATATTCTTCTATCTTCTTCTTATCTCCATTATACCAATACTTTGTGATTCTATCCATATTGTATTCAATGATTTTCATATTTTTTATATACAAATAGCCATCTTTATCCATTACATAATACTCTCTACATTCTTTTTCATCATGCATTCCGTAGGATAAATCGATGTGTAGATATTCACTTACCAAATCATATGCATTTCCTTTTCGTGTATTTTTGGAATAAATATTGGTAAAAAAGCAAAAATTTCTAACATGTAAGTATTCTTTGTAATTTTGATTTAATTCTACATGTATATATTTACTTTTGGTTTTTACTAGTAAATCAATTATTTTTCTTCTTTCATTTACGTCATTTACTTTCAGTTAATTCTGTAGAAACTCGATATTCGCTATTTTTTCCTTGATAATCGGTTCTAAAAAATACATTAACATATAGGGATTATTCTCATCACATAAAACTGTTTTGAATACAACATCATAACAACCATTATAAAATTTTGACATATTTTACCTCCTCACTATTAACATAGTAAAGAAGTTATCATTTTCCTTTTAAAAAGACAAAAAAGATTGTCTTATAAACAATCTATAAACAAATGTTAACGTATCTTTTGTTTCGATTTTCCTAACCGATGCAAAGCAAGCCCATTATCCCCTAACTGGCGACTTAAAAAATAAAAATCAATTGGACCATCACTATTTTCATAATAACAGTTTTCTATTCGGTAACACCACTCTTCGTAAGTAAATAAATCCTGTGGTAAATAATCAACATAATAGCTCTCTACATGTAGCCGTTTAAAAATAGTGTATACCCCCCCTCGCTCCAAATTTTCAATGAATGGACTATAGCTACAATACAAAGACCCTTTTTTAATAATACCGCCTGATAAACAGCATGTTAAATCAGTCATGGCATGTCTTTCCCTTACCTGCGGATAAAAAGATACGTATGTATTTGGAAAAAGGTAAGAACTTATATACTTCAATTTTAAATTTTCCACTGTTTTATAAAAAGACTCTACGCTGTAAAATGTTTCTATTTTTAATCTATTAACAAGACGTATTGGTAAATCAATTTCCTCTAGCAAAGATGTAATATCAATCGGTTCTAAATTGGTAAATAAATCTACATCAAACATAAAATCACCGCCTGAAATACGCTTATTATATCATACATTTTTTATTTATAACAAAAAATACACGATATTTCGTGTATCTAATCTATAAAAGCAATATCAACTATATCGGAAATTGGAAGCAATTCATTATCAATTGTAATCAAGTGGATATTATTTTGACCAATAATTTTCTTTTTAAATGTTCCATTTTTGGTCACAATTTTTACATCGGCTTTATATACATATCTAGGAGAAGCAAAAATATCACGTATTTTTTGATTGATATTTTTACCTGTTATACCAACACTTCTATCCTCTTTTTCTACCTGTTTTTCCTTTGTACCATAAGCAACTTTTTCATTATTTCCAAGTGGTTTATCAATTTTATTGGCAAAAATTCCTGGTAATTTTTTATCCATACGATTCACCTCAATATAGTATATGTTTCTACTTTTATAAAATGTTAATCTCCCCCAAACTTGATAGAAAAACGATACCCAATCATTGCAAGAAAAATTCCAATCACCAAATCCAAAAGGGTATAACTAGAAGCAAATACCTTTTGTAGCAATACAATAATGGAAGAGATCGTGAATCCCATAATAAAGGCATATGTGATATTCTTATAGTTCTGAAAACAATAATACATCAGTTTTGATACAAAAATTACACCTAACATAAGACCCAGTCCAAAAAAGATAAAATAAGGTAAGTTGGAATATATTTCTTGTAAATTAGAAAGACTCCCAAATAAATTTAAAGCAAAAGAATAACAGCCCAATATCATAAAAATAGCCGTTCCACTGATACCTGGAATCACCATAGTAGCCGCGTCTAAAAAACCAATTCCTAATATTGTAATATAAGATTCCATACTTTTCTGTGGATAAAAATTAGAATTACTAGAAAAATAATTCAAACATAATACCCCAAAAACAGCTAGAAAAAAGAAAGCGATTAACGTTTTATCATGATTTTGAATTTTTTGATATAAACTTGGAAAAACACCTGCAATAAAGCCGATAAACAAAAGCATCGTTGGTACATAACAAAATTCAAGTAAATAAATAACGATTTTACTTCCAAAAGCAATTGATAAGATAAGACCGAATGCTAATGTACCTAAAAAAACAATATTTTCTTTAATATTCTTAAAAAAGTGACTAATCGCATCAATCGCTCTTTCATATACCCCAAGACTCACCGCTATCAAACTGCCACTAATACCTGGTATTACTTTCCCTAGACCAATCAACATTCCCTTTAATACTAAACTGCATTCCTTTTTCACAAAATCACCTAATATACTATATGAATGTAAAGACCAAAAAAGAAGATAGAATTGCTTGTACTAAAAGACAATATTTGTTATAATATCCTATATGAACAGGAGGGTTCTATTTATGAAATGGATACAAAAAATAGACGCAAAAAATAGGATATTTGTTTTTGGAGGAATTATTATTGTATTTTTCATTTTAGTAATTGCGATTGCCAGTATGTTTACTAGCCGTAAAATGTCATTTTCAGCGCTTGAACAAAAAATGAAAAGTGCAGCGCAATCTTACTATCAGGATAGAGAGGATAGTTTACCAAAACAAGATGGTGAAAAGGTGACTGTTTCCGTAGAAGAATTGGTTGAAACAAAAAATATGAAATCATTAGACCAATTAAAGAACGATGCAACTTGTACAGGATCTGTTACAGTAATGAATAACAATGGTTTTTATCTATATTTACCTCATTTAAACTGTGGAGAGGATTATACGACAACAACTCTCGTATCTAAAATTACAAATCCAGCTAACATTGTTACTTCTGGAAATGGATTATATCAAGTGGGAAATGAATATATTTTCCGTGGTGAATATGTAAATAACTATGTTACATTTGCAAATGAACCATGGAGAATTATCAAAGTAAATTCCGATAATTCAATTCGTTTACTACATGTTGCCAAAAATGAAGATGTGGAATGGGACGACAGATACAATAGTGCAACAGAAGATTCTGATGGAATTAATAACTATTTAGTAAGTCGTATTCGCGATAGTGTAGTGGAACGTTATAATGATGAAAAATTTTTCACAGATACAAATCGTTCTTATATAATTTCTCATAACGTATGCATTGGAAAAAGAACTCCAGAAGATGATAATTCTGTAGAATGCTCTAACATATTAGAAAATCAACCTCTTGCGTTACCGCGTGCGAGTGAAATTATGTTAGCAAGTATTGATCCACAGTGTACCAATATTTCCAGTATGAATTGTGTAAACTATAACTGGATGGCAGATTTACCACAAGATTTCTGGACTGTTACAGGAGATTCTACTCGAACAAACTATGCATACAAAATTAATGGAATTGCAGTTGAGACTAGAACCAATAGGACTTCTGCGCTTAGTGTTGTATTACATTTATCTGGTGATATTGCATATACAAGCGGTGATGGTAGCGAAGAAAATCCATATATCATAAAATAATGGCGAAAGCCATTTTTATTTTGCAAAAAGGATATTAATTTTTTCACTTTTATAATATAATAAGTAAAGGTGATAATATGAAGAAAATATTGAATTATAGTTTAGTATTAATAATGTTAATCGGGAATACCTATTTACTCATTAGGGATCTTAGTGCAGGAGATCATACAAGAATCACGACTTATATTGCACTATATCCACTACTTCTTGTACCAATAGGTTTTAAAAAACTAATCCAATTCAAAATCAGCGTAGAATTGGAAGTTGTATATTATATCTTTTTATTCCTTGCCCAATTTTTAGGATCTGGGGTAAATCTGTATAAATATATTAGCTGGTTTGATACCTTTACACATTTCCTATCTGGTATCTTAACTTGTTTTGTTGCACTGATTTTATTATATTTATTTAAACAAAATCCAAAGAAAAAAATTATATTCAATGTTACTTATATTTTAGGAATTGTTTTCCTAGTAGCAGGTGTATGGGAATTTTTTGAATTTGGAATGGATCAATTGACTGGTTCTAATTTACAACACTGGATGGAAACCGGTGTAGAAGATACCATGTGTGATATGTTAGCAGCCTTTAGTGGTAGCATGTTATTTACAATTGCCTACTTATACGAAATGTTGACAAATAAAAGTGGATTCATTACAAAATTCATTGATTCTTTATAAGTAATCGTCGGTATAATTATATATTATAGAAAGTATATAATTAGAAAATCATTATTTACATGAATTGACAAAAAACACGTATAATAAACGTGTTTTAAAGTGAATTACTTAACTTTTTTAAATCCTATATTGCTTTGGCTGAATTAAAAGCAAGTTCGCTTCCTCAATTCTAGCTAAATTTTTATATTCTTTATTTTCTATAATATAGTATTTTTCTCCCTTTCCTCTAATTTTAGGAACAAAACTAAAATATCCTTGTTCAATCTCATCAAAGATATAATATAGTCAGATAAATTAGGTATTTTACTTACCAAAAATTTATTTTCTATTTCTAACATTATATACCCTCAAAAGATAATGAACCACCCCGCTACAGAGCAGAAGGGGTATCACAAGGTATACTATTTTATAGTTCGCTGCAAGCAGCGGGGAATTAAACCCTTAACAATAACAGTTCACTGAACTGTTATTGCTCCGATTAAATTATTAACGTCCACTTTTTTCATTTGGAATATAAATTAATCTTTTTGGAATATCTATTTTAGAATCCCCAACAATATCTACTTTTTCTCCAAACAAAACATCAAAAATATGATTATAATCTTCATTTGATAATTTTTGAATGTTATTATTTCTTTTATAAATTATAATACTAATTAATACTTTGGCAATATAAGAATCAAAAGGATGAATATTAAAATCTATAACATCTTTTATGCCTTTTATTTTATATCCACCTGAAAAATTTAAACTTGAACGAATATTATTACTAAAAATTTGTTTTTGGTCTGATGTTTCAAAAGTCATATATTGATTATAACACTCATTATAATAATTTAATAAACCTGGCTTGTCAAAAATATGACCAGTTAAACATTCTATTCCTGCAAAATTACGATAATCTCTATCTGCTTCTATATTAATAATATTTCGACCTCTAGCATGTAAATAAATATTTAAATAAAGTTTATTGGAATTAACAAATTTGCCATTATATTCACTATATGGCTCTAAAGTTTTATCATTCCCTATCATATAGTATAAATGTGGTTTAGATGAATATACTTGTCCACCATAAACTGGTTCTCCATCTAATTCTACTGCTCCTATTGTAAAAATACTGTATTCCTTACCTGTCCTAAACTGATAAAGATGCTTTATAATTTCAGCAAGCTCTTTGATATTTAAACTCCCATACTCATGTAGAGGAAATTTATTTGATATTCTAAATAAATAAGCTTCTAAAGCATCTAAACTTGGGAAATCATTATACAAGACAAATTCTTTATTCAATTTTCTAGTATAAAAATCTTCATAAGCTTTAGCTATCTCACCATATTTTAAATCACATTGATGTTTTAAATTTTCAATCAACTTTTTTGCTTCAACTTTTTGTTTTTTCAAATATTCAATCTCTCTAGTAAGAGCATTAATTTTATCCATAAAACCTCCTGAATTTATAAAAACTCCACTTTTTGGAGTGCATTTGCATTTGGCAGGGGTAGCAAGACTTGAACTCACGACATTCGGTTTTGGAGACCGACGTTCTACCGACTGAACTATACCCCTAAATAAAAATTTTACAGGCACATCTATTTTATCAAATTTTAACGGATTTTATCAATATTGTACAAAGTAAAAATTGATTAAAATTGATAAAAAATGACTGACTATAATTAAAAATAATTAAAACTTTTTTGACTACTTGGTACAATTTTTCGTACAATTTAATGATTTTGGAGTTAAAATGCTAACACCATTTACCAAAAACTCCCACAAATTAAGGGTCTTATAGTTTTAGAAATCAAACTCCCATTGTTCCTTTTGGAGACCGTCATTCTACCATTGAATTACACCTCTAAGAACAAATTGATTATAACATAAAATATAAGTACACACAATATTTTATGCTAAAAAATTAGAAATTGCTTTATATAACACCATTTTTAGACATTTCTACCTTGATATGCATATACTATATATAGGTGATTATATGTCAATTATCAAACATACAACTTCTGAAAGAGACTTACTAGCAAGATTGATGCGAGCAGAAGCCGTTGGCGAAGGCGATTTAGGTATGTTAATGGTAGGGAATGTTGGAGTCAATCGTGTACTTGCCAATTGTCTTACTTTTAATGATGTTAGAACAATTCAACAAATGATTTATCAAACTCCAGGTGGCTTTAGTGGAAAAGATAGCCCATTATTCTTTAGTAAACCAACTGTCAAAGAACAAGAACTCGCAGATCGTGTCATTCGGGGACAATACTACCATCCTGCGACCAATGCTTTATGGTTTTATGCGCCTAGCACAGGACAAAGTTGTAAAGCATTATGGTGGGACCAAGAGAATACAGGGAGATATAAAAATCATTGTTTCTACCAACCATACGCTGGAGAATGTAAAGAACTGCATTAAAAAACTTCATCCGAAGTTTTTTATATTGTAATAATATCTCCTGTTTGAACTTGTTTATTCTGTAAGTGATTCTTTTTGATAAGTTCTTTCACATCTGTACGATATGCACTAGCAATCTGATATAAATTCTCTCCCTTACGTACAGAATGTTCAACTGAATTCCGATTTGGAATCTGAATCATATCACCCATCTGCACTAAATTACTCTTCTTATGATTATATTCCATTAATTCTTTTAAATCAATATGAAACTTTTGACAGATTTGATATAAGTTTTCTCCCTTGCCTACCACATATTGAATTACCTTTTCTTCCTTTTTTGTTTTAATTTTATCTCCAGTCCGTAATAAATTATCTGTAAAGCCATTTAGTACCTTTAATTCATCTACACTTAAATGGAATTTCTTTGCAACATTCCACATTGTATCTCCCTTAGAAACTTGATACCAATCATTTTCCACTTTACCACCAATATATTCATAAATTGTATCCACAATGGTATCTACACCTTTATCTAAATCACCACGATTTTGGACAAATGGATAGGAAATTCTTAATACCTGCATATTTGCCGTATTCCGATGCATCAAATAATAATCCAAATGGGCATTACTTCCCAAACGTTTGGAATGGCAAATAACCTGTTCATGATGATACATTAGATTAGAAGCAATCCGATTCGACAATTGCGAAGATTGCTTGATTCCATAAACAATTTCATATTCCTTATTCAAGTAAACGTGATTGGAAATGACGATTACAAACTTGTGGTCACCATACATTTCTGTTATTTTTTTGATACGGTCCGATGGAAAAATAGTATCATCCTTATCTCTCACTAACATAACAGGTACATTTAACGCTTCCAATTTTTGATACATATATTTTGATAACTCTAATGTAATATTTTTTTCAGGTATATTGGAAAGTAAGCAACCTGTATCATCCCCACCATGACTCGCATCTATTATTATTTTATAATCCATACAAATGCCCCCTAAAATAGTTTATGTAATTCATCTATTTTGGAAACGAAAAAAGAAGATTTCTCTTCTTAACATTTACTATCACATACATCGCCTAATACTTCATGAATGAAATCTGTATAGATTTTTTTTAGTTCTTCTTTCTGCTCGATTGTTAAAGCAACGTAAGGATCTTTTTGTGAATCCAATGTACCTTCATGACTACCTACAATTGTTCCATTTTTTACAAAGACAACAGTTGGAAAATACAAACGTAAAATAGTGTCATCATTTAGTCCTTCATAAGGCCCCAAAACAGAGCTTAATGCTTCAACTAATTGATAATAATCTTTCGTTCCTTCCTTTTCGGTTACAATAACACCATCTTTTAAACTTTTCGTATCACGCATAGATAAAGCATTGAAATAGTATATTTTCTCAATACTTGTCTCATCAGCAGCATCTAGCAATACAGAAATCATATTACGGCACCATGGACATTCTGGAAAACCAAAATAAATAACGCCTGTTCCATGATCTAATAGATTCATAACTTCTTGATAAGTGGCATAATAAATTTTACTGTCGTCTTTTATATCAACAGATACATATTCTTTTCCATTTGCATTTTTTTGCCCATTTAATGACTCATATTCTTCCTTAAACTTTTTTGCATCATTTGAACTAGCATGGAATATTCCAATTACAAGTAAAGCAATCAATGCAAATATAATTACAACTATCATTGTAACAACATACTTTTTCTTCATAACAAACATCCTTTTCTATTGACCATAAAAATCAGTAAGTGTAACTTGAATCGACTGTTCTTTTTCATTTCGCACAACAGTCAATGTTATTGTATCACCAATATTATATTGATACAATATATATTTAAAATGAGTGGCCTCTGTAATTTGTTTTCCTTCAATCATTGTAATAATATCTCCTTTTTGTAACCCTGCTCTAGCAGCATCACTATCATTTTCAACGGATACTACTACAACCCCATTTTTAATACCACTTGGAACACGTATTTGATAATTTCGTAATAAATAAGGATTGTCCAAAGTAGATAATTGAACTCCCAGTGTTGGTCTTACGATTGGTTTTCCGTTTTCTAGTTCATCAATGGATGCCATCGCAAGCTCAATTGGAATCGCAAAACCCATTCCTTCTACTTCATCTTGTACTAACTTTAATGAAGTAATTCCAATTACCTCACCATTAATATTAAGTAATGGTCCCCCGCTATTTCCAGGATTAATTGCTGCATCTGTTTGCAATACATCCATAATAAAACTACCTGTTGATAATTTCACTGTAACTTTTCTATTTTGACCGGATAAAATACCCTTAGTAACCGTTCCCATATACTTACTTCCAAGTGGAGATCCAACAGTAAATACCGTATCTCCGAGTTCCATAATACTACTATCCCCTATAGACGCTACCTGTAATACCTCTTCAGAAGCAATGGATAAAACAGCGATATCGGAATATTCATCGCTTCCCAATATTTCTGCATCAATTTCACGCTCTTGTGACGTTAATACCCTAACAGTACTTGCATCTTCAATGACATGATGATTGGTTAAAATATAGCCCTTATGCTCATCTTTTTTATAAACAAAACCTGTCCCTGTTCCTACCAAATTACCCCTTGCATCATATTCTTCGACAACCACAACAGCATCATAAATTTTATCAATTGCCGATTTAATCGTATTGGTTTCATGTATTGTTACATCTTGCACAGTTTTCGTAGTCTCTTGACCTTTATCCGCAACCGTCTGTGGATAATGTCTATATACAACAATTGTTCCACAAATACCAACCATAATACAAATACATCCTACGACAAAATAAGTAAATTTCTGTTTCATAATCCTCCTCATAGTGTTTTAATTTCTCTCCAATTGTCTGGAAAACCTATCTTATTTAATATAAGATTCAGTGGAACCACATCTACTTTTCCATCTAATACATCAATTTCATACCCAATTTCGTTAATCAACTGAACAAATTCTGGTTCACTCAGCATTTGTTTCATGATAATGATAATTGCATATAAATCATTTTTTCCATAATTGTATTCATCATCTGTCATATCAATAGAAAGCAAATAATGATATTTTGAATCTGGAATGGAACGCTGTGTTCTATGGTCATATAAAATTTCCTCATGCGCACATAAATTTCTAAAATTTGATAACAAATTCAAATAAATAGATAATGTCTCTGGGTCTACATTATAAAGTTCGGCAATTTCTATTTGATCTTCTGTCTTTAATATGTTATACAATTCTGAAATAATTCCAAACGACAACACTTTCACCAAAATCCACATAGGAATATAACCATAATTACTGATATAATGCATTGTTGCAGTATGTTGTGCTCCATTAACACGTATTTGACGTTTCATTTTATTGATTACATCGTGTACTTGTCTTGTTTTCATGTGATCTTGACAGAAGTTTTTAGGATTTAAATAGTCTTTCTCCTTAAATCCATATTTTCTAGATAATTGGTAACTAATAATAGATTTCAAATTATTTTCAATGACTAAAATATATTGAAACATAATATTACGCATTCTACGGTCAAACATAAACATGGCATACAGTTCTTCGAAAGTTGTTCCTTCTATAAACCTATTATCTTTCATAGAGTGCATAAATAAATGGCGGTATCCATTGATAAAGAAATAATTCTCACGAAATAAAATAGCCATTGCTTTTTGTTCATCTTCAATAACAAGACCTTTTGATTTTAATATTTCTATCTGTTCATCTAATGTTTTGAATATTTTATTCTTCGCCATCTCATCACCTACAGTCATTGTTATCATTATAACATAATTTAACAAAAAAATTGTGTTTTTTTCATGAAAAATCCAGTTATTATCAACTGGACTTTTGCTTTATATATTCAAGTACTCCTTCTGTAATTGCTGTTGCGATTTTATTCTGATAGGTATCTTGTGTTAATAAATATCGGTCACTACTATTACTTAAAAAGCCAGCTTCAATTAATACACCAGGTCTTTCGATTCTTTTTTGTAAATATAAATCATCTGTTTTCTTTACACTTCTTTTGCTTCCTAAGTACTTCTTCATCTGCTCTTGCATTATTTTAGCAATTGTTTCGTTTTCTTTATTAATATCATCATAATAGACTTCAGCACCTCTCCAAATTCCTGTTTCTTCTGCATTTAAATGAATCGATAAAAATAAATCACAATCAGAACGATTGATAATATTTCCCCTTCTTGATAAATCACTTCTTTTTCGGTTAATGGTATTGTTTACGGATAAATCATAATCCCCATAACGCGTCATATATACAATTGCCCCTAAAGAAGCCAGCTTTTCTTCTAATTTTTTACTTATTTTTAAATTAAGGTCTGCTTCATGGATATTTTTATACATAGCGCCTGGGTCGCTCCCCCCGTGGCTGGCACCTGTTATACCCAAAAACTATATTTCTTTTATTTTTTATAGGTTATATTTTATAAATCAAGATTCCATTCAATCTTAATTTCTCTTGTCTTGGTATCTTTATCTAATGCACCAACATATATTTTTTCTATAAACTCATCCACAATTATTCTAGTCAGTTTATCAATTTTCTTATATTTTTTTAGTATGCTTTCTATATCTTTTGAGTTTTCTTTTCTAGTTTCAGTTTCGTCAAGTTGTTTTTCTATATCTTCAAGTCTTGTTTGATAAGATTCAACATCTTTTGTATATTCTTCTCGAAGCATTGAAAAATCTTCTTCTGATATAATACCTTTCATCTTATCCATATAAAGATTTTTAAAGTACAACTTGCTTTCATTTAACTTTTTTTCAAGATTAGCTTTCTCTTTATTTAAATTAGTAATTAATGTATCTTGTCTATTTTGTCTTTCTAATGTTTCATTAAATTCTTCTTTTAGTAATTTTTGGTTACATTTTTTTAATAAACCATTTATAGCATCAAGTACATATTGTTCTATAATATCATATCTTATTGATTTATTATTATCACAAGTATGATACTTTTTATTTCCTTTGCATTGTAGATATGCTCTTTTTTCCATAACTCCACCAGCACATTTAATATTACATTGATTTCTCATAAATATTCTTCCACATTCAGCACAATAAACTTTACTACTTAAAATGTGTACTTTTCCATCTTTTGCTGGTCTATGATGATTTTTTAATCTTCTCTGAACTAAATACCATGTTTCATTATCAACAATAGGTTCATGAGCATTTTCAGTAACACTCCATTCTGATTTAGGAACACTTTTAGATTTATGATTTTTATAACTAATGTTTGTTCTTTTTCCTTGTACTAAATTCCCCATATAGGTTTCATTTCTAAGCATTGTTGCGATTGTGTCTGGTGTCCATATTCCAGTAGTATCATAATCAAAATTGCAACAAACAAAATTACTTCCAATAGACTTTTTATAAAGAGATGGACATAATATTTTTCTTTCATTTAAACTTGCACATATTCTATGATAGCCAAGTCCATTTTTGTATTTTTCAAATATTTCTCTAACAATAGGTGCAACATTTTCATCAATAATAAGTTTATGTTTATCATTAGGATCTTTCATATAACCATAAGGAGCAAAACTTCCCATAAATAAACCATCATCTCTTTTATTCTTTAATGACTTTTTAACATTGTTAGATAAATCTTCTAAATACCATTCATTAACAAGCCCATTGATTTGTCTTGATTTTTTGTTTGCTTCATTATTAGTATCAGCATTATCAACTATACTTACAAATCTAACTCCCCATTCAATAAACTTATTATGTAAATATCTTTCTATTACTTCCATATCTCTTGAAAATCTACTTTGTGTTTTACATAGTACAATATTTATTCTTCCATTTTCACAATCATTAATTAACCTATTAAAATCTGGTCTTTCAACTCCTGCTCCAGAATAATCGTCATCTGAATAAATATCTACAACTTCCCAATCTTGATCCAAAGCATATTTTAAAAGCATACTTTTTTGATTAGCAATTGATTCACTATCATCGTTTTTATTCTTCTTATATCTATCTTCATCAGATAGTCTACAATATACACCTACCTTTTCCATCTACTACAACACCTCTAATCTTAAGAGTTGTAGCAAACTTAAATCTACAAAGATATTATATATCATTTTAAGAATTATTTAAAGCTACACTATCTTCTTCACTTGCTAATATAACTCGTAGTAATTTTTTTGCTATAATATCTTCTAAATCTTTTTCTTCAATAATTACATTATTTTTATTTACATATATTACATTATAATTTACCTCCATTTTATCTGTACCCCCTTTTTTATTCTCTATAAAGAATATCCTCCTAATTTAATCATATATCAATCCTCCTTATACTTACTTAATAATTCTTCCATGTATGCTTGTTCTTCAGAACTTGCTTTTTCTGATTTACAAACTTCTGGATGCTCCATCCAATATGGAATTAAATTATTATTAATATTATTATTTTTTCTTGTATATTCTTTTCTTTTATATTGGTAATTTTTTACTATGTTTTTATTCTCGTTTTTTTCTAAAACTTTAGAATTTTCATTACTTACGACTGTCTTATTTAAATAAATTTTTCTTTGTCTATTAACAAATTTAACATCTATGTACTTCTTCCTTTTTAAATTATTAATAGAATTTGATATTGTTTTTTCTTTAACACTTAACTGATTAGCAAAGTAACTATTACTAGCGTAGCAATACTCCTTATTATTTGATAATGAATTAATCATACCATAAACTAACTTATCTGTTTGGGAACAAGTTTGGTCATTTAATATTATTCTTGGTACAGCTATAAAATACCTTATAAAAGCCATATATCCCACTTTCAAAATATAGTTTCTAAGTATTGGTTAAGCCTATTTTGAGCGCAATATCCCTAGGAGGATTTTTTATATCTATCCCCCAAAGATATTGTTTTAATTCATTCTATAACTTATATAGAATAGGTACTAACATAAGCCTTTAATCTTACTGTACCTCTTATAACTAACGTTCTGTAAACTTTTTTAGTTAAGTGTTATTGTGTACATTCCTGTATCATATTCTTGAAATACTAGGTATTTTAATTTTTCTAATAGTTCTAGATTTTTTCTTAAACCCTCATTTTTAATTTTGATGATTTGTTGTATTTCTCCTATATTTATATCTGTGATAATTCGTTCATTACCTTTAGCATATATATAAGAGTAAATATATTTTGCTTCTTTTGGAATACTTTTATCTTTCCATATTGTTTTTGGTATCTGAAACTTTACAATCTTCATTCATATCTTTTCCTCCTTCCTTTTTTTGATGAGTTTTACATCAATTTCAAATTGAGTATATCATTATATATTGAGTTTGTCAACATAGTAATTACAATTTTGTTGATTTTTACAACAATGTGTGCTATAATTTATTTATCAAACGAAAAAGAGGTGTATTAAGATGTTAAAGAAAAATACTACAGAATTAGGTAAAACCATAAGTGAAGCAAGAGAAAAAATTGGAATTTCACAAAGAGAATTAGCAAGACAATCCAACATGGACTGTGCTGAGGTTTCTCGTATTGAAGCTGGAAAAAGGTTAAAACCTAATGTTTTATATTTAAAAGGGATTGCTGAAACATTAAATTTAAGTATGGTTGATTTAATGAAACTTGCTGGATATAATGATATGAAAATAAATTGGGGACAAGATTTTTCTGATAGAAGAGCTACTGCTGACTATCAAAAACAAATAAAAAGTTATGAACAATTTTATTTTGACATTTTAGAAGAATTAGAAACAAGAAGAAAAACTGATTTTGCAATTAAAGGTGGCATTGCTGATTTAATTGATAAATTAGAACTTGCTAAAATAGAAAATAAGGAAATATCAAATGATGAAATATTAGATAGACTAAAAGAATTAATTCCTATGATTAGACCTAATTTAGAAAAATTTGATAAATCAAAATATCCATCTTTTGATTCTGGTGTATTTCCTAAAATAGAAATACAATCTGATGTGAAGTATCCTACTGTACCAAAGAATTTATTAGATAAGAAAGATTAAAATTACGAACACCTTTTATTTTTACAAGGTAAAAATGAAAGCAAGAAAAGTAATTTTATTCATCTTTACTTTTGCTATGCAAAAGAAAAAATAACCTTTTTGCTTTAGTCGCCAGACTTTAGCATTAAGGTTATTTTCATATAAAGAATACGTGGCACGTTTTGTCAGCTATGCTGATGAAAGTGGCGATAGTATTCATTCTTTTTATTTAAACTTGATTTAAATAAAAAGGCAACAATATTACATTGTGAAACTTTGTAATATGTTGCTTAAATGGGGTTTCAAAAGGGAGCACCCTTTGCACACATCGTTATTGGCTTTGCCAATATCGTAGTGTGTTACTAAAATGTCATTTTAGTCATTTACGAAAATCCATTAGTTGTAAAACTTCTTTTGAATTTTCATGATAAAATTTTAGTTATAATCTTATATAATTAGTATAAATTTTCATAAATTCTGAATGTGTTTCAATAACTATCTCATAAGTATTAGAACCAATTTGAATAATTAATCCATCTTTTGCCTCTTGAATAGATGTAATCTTATCATGTGGTTTATCAAAGCTAACATTTTGTGATGAATAAATTAATCTCTTTGTTGTCAAATATAGAGTACCAAAATATTTAGTCCTTTGAGTTTCCCTAATAGCTTGACTACCACTAGCACCAGTTCTATATGAAATACCTTTTGCAATTCTTATGCTTATACCATTATTTTTTCCTGTATATCCAGTAGTAATAGTTTTATCTTTAAACGTATAACCTTTATCCATATAACAACAAAAATCATCACGTTCAAGGTTTAAATTTGGAGTATTAATACAAGGTAAATCCCCATCATTAATTTGTTTAATAACATCATAACTCATCAATGAGCCAAATCCATTTATGTGAAATAAATTCTTTCCAGCAGTTATAACATCTTTAAGCCATCCTATTAAAAATATTCCTCCAGTAAATAAATATAATATTCCCATACCAAATTCTCCATTAACAAACTTATGAACACCAAAAGGTCCTCCAAACAAAACAATAAAGAAATCTTTTATTTTTTTCATTAAATATACCTCACTTATTTTTTAATTTTAACTCACTTTTGACAAGATGAATAGGAATAAAAATGTCACGTTTACTTTCTGGTATGTAATAATTTTTTTCTTTAGCAATTTTTAATAAATGTTTCATTACTCGTTCACCATTTCTTCTTCCACATCCCAATAGTTCAGTTAACTCTTTTTGATTAATATATGCTTTTTCCATTCATATCCCCCATTTTTGCTAGTCTTATGGTATTTCAATCTTATTTTTCGTGTGATAGCTTGGTATTTTTATAAAGTATAATTATCTACATTTCCATTATATTTATATTTTAATTTACTAAATTTTATTGCTTCAAAGGAAGTTCCCCAAAAAACAATTTGCTTTTCAGAATTCTCATCAGAATTATAAATGATAACTAAATAATGTTTCTTATCGTTTGTTCCTAATGTATTATGATATTTTTGCATAAATTCATTATCTCTTAAATAATCAATTTTGACTATTTTGTTTTTAGGTAATGTAACAGTCATTTCAGGTTTAATCTTTTTAATTTCAAATACATCCTCTTTTTCTTCTATAGTACATGGATAGTCTTGATTGAATCCTTTTAATCCATCATAATGTACAACTCTAATTATGTTTTTGTTTTTCTTTTTAAATATCATATATAGTCACCTCTAGTTTATTTATTTTTTTCTTTTAGTAAACTAATTAAATCTTTTTTCATACCATCAAAGTTATCAATAATTTTGTTTAGTTTATCTTCAATTCCATCAATAAGTGTTAATTTTCCATTTTTATATGCAATTAGTCTTTCTGCAATAATATGATAGCTCCAACTACCACCATTGTTTTTAACAGCAAAGCCAATTGGGAGTTTATCTTGTCTCATACCAATAGATATAAACATTGGAGATACACCTAAATAATCACCTGCAATCTTACAAGTAACTTTTTTCATATTTCTTATATCTTCATCTAAATATTTTTGCATACAATCACCCTATAATTGTTTTAAGAAATCATCTTCGCTAATTATTTCAATATTTTTACCTTTTTCTTTTAATTCCATAGCTTTTTGAACTTTACCACCATAATTTCCAAATTTCCATGCATCGCTTCCAGAACCACCAACTATTAAATAATTGGTTTTTGAGGTAACACCTTTTCCACAAATGCCACCTTTTTGATTAATCTTTTCTTCAATACTATCTTTAGAACCAGAATTAAATGTACCAGTTAAACAGAATATTTTATCTTGAAAATTCACACTATCATTTATTTTTTCCTCTTTTATAGGATTTATAAAATCATTAAACACTTTCATCAATTCATCATATTCATTAGTAGATACTACGCCATCTTCTAATACATTTTTTACGATGGAATAAATTTTATCAAAAGGATAATTGCCAATTAATTGTGTATTACTATCTAGCCATTCATTCAATTCATTAATCTCATCTAATTCAATTTTATTATCATTCATTATAGATTCAATAATTCTTTTTAAATTTTGTAATCCCTTTGTATCGTCACTATAAACTATTTTCATTCCTGTAGAACGATTTCTACTTTCAATATAATTGTAATTTTCAATATCATTTTCATCCAAACCATATTTATCATTTATATATTCAAATATTTCAAGACTAGCTGTAGTATCGCATAAAGCATTGTGATGGTATTCTAAATCTATATTGAGATAATCACATACTTGATCTAGTTTATAATGACTAATATCCAAATACTTTTGTGCTAATTTTTGTGTACATACAACTTTTAAAGTAGGTAAAGCAATATTATATTTTATTAAGGTTTTAGAAATAACACTTAAATCATATTTAACAGCATGACCTATGATTATACTATTTTCTATAATATCTTTATTATCTTTCCAAAACACATCAAAAGTAATGGCATCTTTAACCATATTAGGTGTTATTTTATTTACTCTCATATTAATATCATCAAACCTATCTTCTGGATTTATTAATATATATTTTTTATTTATAACGTTTCCATCTTTAACCTGTATAAATGCTATGGAACAAATGGAATCGGCTTTGGTATTTGGATTTTCAATATCCAATACTACATAATTATCTAATTTAATACTTGTTTTAACCATACTGTAATTCACTCCTTTTAAATTTTATATAAAGGTATATCTTGGATCTTTTTTCATTTTCTCTATTTCCTCATCTGTATAAAACCAATCTGAAGTATCAATTCCTCTTCTTTCACAATTTCTTGCTATTTCATTAATTGTGTCATAAAGATTTGTTAAATTCTTTCTTAATTGAGTAACAGTCATTTCTGGAATTATTACTTCAACCTTTGTATTACCAAGATTAAACCTCTTTATTTCATGTTTAATAATTATATCATCATCTTTCATAAAGATAACACTCCTCATATAAGATTATATCACAAAATATCACTCAATTATGGCTGAATACAAATATTAATAATCTAAGCTTAAGAAATTACAAAAAGAATTAAATAATTTTATCCTTTTAAGCTCTTTAAATAGTAAAAAGAATACAACCATTTCTATAACTAACATAATAATGGCTACCTCTATCGCCATACCTGGACTAATAACAGTTAAAGCAAAATCTTTTGGTATATTCAACAATTCACAGTAACTAATCCCAATATTATAATTAAACTGCATTAGAAAAACTAATCCTGAAAAAATCAATGTTAATATAAATGCTTTTAAACAAACTAAACAAATATCTTTAAAACTTAAATACATAATCTTTCTCCTCTCAAAAAAATTATATCACTATTTTGGTACATATTCCATACTTTTGGTAACAATAACTATTTTAATGGGAAAATTAAAATGGTGATGTACTGTGCTAGATAATAATTTGAAATATGCAAGGGAAGATTTAGAAATGACACAAGAAGAATTAGGTTATGTGTTTGGTGTTAAAAAAGCAACTATATCGAATTGGGAAAATGGCTACGATATAATTCCTTTGAATAAACTAATTAAATTCTGTAATCTTTATGACTATTCTTTAGATTTTATTATTGGATTTACTAGAGAAAATAAAATTTATCCTAAACTTGATAAAGTCGATAAAGTTAAAATTGGCAAAAAACTTAAAGATCTAAGAAAGAATCTAGGATTAACACAAGAACAAATTGCTAATGAATGTTCTATATCCCGTGCTACTTATTGTCATTACGAATTAGGTATGAATCTAGTATCAACTCTAACTCTTTATACAATTTGTAAGAATCATAAAATATCAATGGATTCATTTTTAAGGCAACAAAAAAAGTGAGAATATGCTAACTAAATAACATACCTCACTTTTTTACATACCAATTTCAAAGTCATCTTTTTCTTTATCGTTATAAGTTTCATCGCTTTTTAAATAACTGGGTACTCCTGCATAATCAAATAACTCATCTTCTTTAGTAGTACCTTTAGAAATATCATAAATATCATTTGTATTAAAGTCTTGATTGTCATAATAGTCCTTTATTTCAGTTGTAGTAGCCTCTTTTGTAGGTTCATTACCAATTTGTAGTAATTCCCTAAAAAAGTGTTTTATTGCCTCTAAAATGGCTTTTAAATAAGTTTTAAGGTTATTATTCTCTTTGGTCAAGTTTTGATTTCTTGTAGTAAGTGCTTTTACCTCGCGTTGTAGATTATTATTTTCTTTTTCTAATGTTTGATGGCTTTTACTAAAAGTGTCTACTTCATTAAATAATTGTTCCATTTTAGGTTGAAATTCCATAATCTTTTTAGTTTCTTTTATTACATTTTGCATACTATCAAAAGTATCTTTTCTAACCTTTACATACTCTTTATCTATTAAGGTATTTTTAGTAGTTTGCATTTTTTCTTCAAAATCATTCATAGCATTATCAAGATTCTTATTGATGGTTTCAACTTTATTTTCATAATATTTTGTTGTTTTCTTAAATTCTTTTATTTTAATATGTTTTCTATCACTCCCCTTAATACCTCTTTCTAAATCGAATCCAGCTTCTCTTAATCTTAAATTATAAATATCTTGTAATTCTGATAAATGAATATTATCTTTTATATATTGTTTTTTTGAAATAGTAAATCTTTCTGTATTTGTTCTTTTATCTAATTTTTTAACAAGTGGTACAACTACGCAATGAATATGTGGTGTTAATTCATCTAAATGAATTGTTGCGTGTAATACTTGTTCTTTTTTATAACCTAAATCATTATAAACAAAATCCATACAAGTATCAGCCCACTTCATTATTTCTTCTTTATTCATATTATCAAAAAACTTATGGGTTGCTGTAAACATTAACTCATCTGCAACAACACTTTTAGATTTATTTAACATTTCATTAAAAGTTCTTTTTCTATCATCTCTTTCAGTTTTCATTCTTTCGTTATGTTCTTTTTCATAATCTTTTACAAGCAATTTAAAACCCTTAACATATTTCTCAGCTAAGGGTACTAGTTCTATATTGTTTTTCGTTAATTCTAATTTAATATTAGGATTACTTTTATAAGCCTTTTTTTCTCGCTTATTATGGGATCCTATTTGTGCTAAATCATTTATAGTCATTATCTGCTGACTTCTAAATATTCCATAATTCAAATTCATATATCATCCTCTCTTTCTAAATTTTTGAAAAATAAAAATACTTTCGTTAAAAAGTATCTTAGTGTAATTATTATTAAATTATATAGATTATCATTTGCTACAACTCATACTTATTACATTGGGTTTATACAAACTCGGGTGGCCAGGGTCTATGTAAATCACTTTCCCTAGTAATGGAAGTTCATTATCTTGAGCAGATGCAAAACTAAAACTAAATATTCCAATCATCAGTAAAAATAATGTGCCTAGTTTGTATTTCAACATAATGTTCACCTATTAAACTATATGTAAAATAAGAAATATCATGAGTGTTTTCAAAAAAATATAAGTGCACTTTCTACACTTATATTTTTCCTATTTATTAACGATTTCAGTTTTGCATAAAGATACAAAAGCAGGATTACTGTTATTTGGTCCTACAACAACAACCATTCCATACTCACTTCGTAAAATTGTTCCCTGAGAAACTGTTTTCCCACCTGCATTAATATCTACACTTGCAGTTCCCGCTGGTAAATAGGAACGAAGCGCTGCTTCACAATTTGCATCACATCCTGTTGGTAATGGTGTAGGTGCTGGTAAATAGGTGATTGCATTGTTATAAGTGCTACTGGTAACTGTGATAGATGCGATTCTACAAATAGAAACTGCTTCTTCTGGCACACCTTGATTATTTACTAATTGAAATAAACCAGAATTAGGGTTGTTATTAGGTCCAGGTAATAGAGAACCAGGCCTACCACTTGCATTATTTCCACTTTCCATTGCAACTGTCAAATTATCATTTGGATAAAGTGTAATAATTTGCTGGATGACATTGCGCATTTGGTCTACACAAAAGCAAGCTGCCGAATTAGCATTACTACCTGCTGGCCCCGTTGGTCCTGTTGCTCCTGTTGCTTCTGTTGCTCCTGTTGCTCCTGTTGGTCCTGTTGGCCCTGTTGCTCCTGTTGCTCCTGTTGGTCCTCCAGCTGGCCCTGTTGGTCCAGTAGTTCCAATTATCCCAACACATTGTGGCTTACAACACGCATCTTGTTCAATTTTCTTTAATGCCTTATCATATAAATTCATCTATAGTTCCTCCTCTCTGTATATTGTATACAAATGAAGATTCTCCGTATAATAAGGATATAACAATAATTTTAATAAATATTTCGCTTTATTAGCACTCCAATATTGACATTGCTAATAGGTTGTGTTATAATCAAAATGTAAGGGAAAGGTATCTTTTACATATAAATGGAGTTACAAAAAGTAACAAAATTAAGAAAGGAAGTCGATTTATATGATGTTGATACCAAGAAGAAGTGATTTTGATTTGTTAGATGATGTATTTGGAGAACCATTCTTCAAAAATCATGAAAGTAACTTAATGAAAACAGACATTAAGGAAAAAGAAGACAAATTTTTATTAGACATTGATTTGCCTGGATATGAAAAAGAAAACATTAAAATGAGCATTGAAGATGGATATTTAACAATTAACGCTTGCACATCTCAGGAAAAGGAAGAAAAAGAAGAAAGATTTATTCGTAAAGAAAGATATTCAGGTTCTTGTTCTAGAAGTTTCTATGTAGGAGACGATATCAAAAGTGAAGACATCAAAGCAAAATTCGATAATGGGATTCTGCAAATCGAAATACCAAAGATAGAGAAGAAACAAGAAATACCAGAGAAAAAATATATTGATATTAACTAAAAATAAATTATTATAAAGGAAGATAGGAAGCTATCTTTTTTTATAATCATAACCACGCCTAAAAGATGTGGTTTGCACTAGCCCTATAAGGACAATTATATCAGCTAGCCATTTTAGAACGGCTGGCTTTCATTTTATTCAAGCCTCTTTGCGTTTTTCTCCTAGCTACCCTTTGAAAGGGTTTTTATATTCTTTCTTCGTCATCTTATCTTCTATTTGATCTTCTTTTTCTTGTTCTCTTATATACTTCTTTATTGTTGCTTCATTTAATCCTACTGTACTTACATAATATCCTGTTGTCCAAAAGTTTCTATTCCCTAACTTATATTTTAGATTTGCATGCCTTTTAAATATCCCATGAAACTTGACACACTCATCTTTGGTGGTATTTGTAACAATAAATGTACATGATCTGGCATTAAGTTCCCTTCTATTATTTTTTATTCCTTTATACTGACAAAGTTTTCCTATGATTTCCGATAAGTCCTTTCTTAACTTATAATATAGCATTTTTCTTCTATACTTCGGTATGAATACAATATGGTATTTACACATCCACTTTGTATGTGTTAAACTATTTGCCATAGAGCGCCACTCCTTTCTGTTATAATTGAGGCCTGAACACCTAAATTATAACAGACGTGTCGCTCTTTTCTATAAGCTTTTAACTCCCACACATTATATGTGTGGTTTTTTCTTCCTACGCTCCGCGTTGGAAGAACCCTTAAGGTTCATCAAAATAAAAAGGCATACGAATCTCTAAATTCATATTGCCCTTATTTGTTCAATTTTTCCACCATCTACTTCATAAACCACATCCGCAAGATTCTCTATATCTTCCTTAATATGGGAAGCAATAATAATAATTTTACCTTTCTTTTTTTCCTCTTTTAATATATTCCTAATTTTCTCAGCCGTTTCTTTTTCAATACCATTTAATGGTTCATCAAAAATCATAATATCTGGATCTTCCATTAAAACTTGGGCAATTCCTAATTTTTGTTTTGTTCCTAAAGAGTACTTAGAATACCTTTTATTTGCTTCACTTGTTAAATTAACTCTATCTAAAGTCTCTTCAATTTCCTTCCTCCCAATTTTATTTTGAACAGAAGCAAGCAATTCAAGATTTTCGTATCCAGTCATATCTGGTAAAAACTTTGGCTTTTCGATAAGTGCTCTTGTATTTTCCGGAAACTCATTTGTACTCGTATAATCCTTTCCATTCAATAAAATTGCACCTGAAGTTGGTGAATAAAAACCACATATCATTTTTAACAGGACACTTTTTCCGCTACCATTTCTTCCAACAAAACCATATATTTTTCCTTCTTCAAATACTAAATTAATATTTTCCAAAACAGTATTATTTCCAAAAACTTTATTTAACTCTTTTACCTCTAATCTCATAAATACCTCCTTATACATTCTCTAATATTTTTTTTGGATATTTGTAAAAAATTATATGAATCATAATTTGTACTAATATTGTAATTGCAATCATATATATAACATAGGGTTGAAGTCCCCATATACACTTTGGAACTAAAGTGATAAGTATGACGATTGTAGTTGATAAAAATATCACATTTTTTCGTAATAAAATAGAAAGCAAATAACTACAAAGAAACAAATATTGCAATAACAAAATATAAGTTACATCTGTAATTGCCAATTGAATTATTTTTACATCAAAAGATTGCTTGCTTATAATCATAAACAAAGTAGTCACCATCAAATACTGAACTATTTTTATGATTATAGTTGTTATTACAAAAAAGATATTTTTACTAATGATATACTTTTTAGGTTGCATTCTTAAAAATATATTTTCTAAATTTTCAGTCAAATCTTTTAAATAGATATCTACGATTAAATAAATAAATCCAGCTATATGAAACAAATATGATAACAACTGAATAATATCTATACTTCGAATATTTAAGTTCGTTCCCATGCATCGATTTATTGTATACATCATGGTAGAATTATTTACACTCAAGAACAGAATAATTAATGGTACTATAATTAAAATTAACAGTATAAATCTTTTCTTACGCAATAAATATGAAATGTCATTATATATTAAATACTTCATGTAATTTCTATCCTTCTATTTTTTAATGATAATTTATAAATTACTATAACGATAACTTCCAATAAAAGTAACATAAATACGGATGATGCCACTTCTAAAGAAAAAGTATCATATATAGTTTGTGTATAATACGTCCATACGAGTAATGAAAAGGTATAACGTAAAGAGACAATTGCACTAAAATAATACATAAGTACCAAAAAAATTCCTTCAAACACTATCGTTATTTTTGGAGTGAAATTTAGATAAACGAAGGTTAACATTACCGTAATCAATAAACCAAACAATATATATCGTATACAATAAAAAATACAAAATGTTAAATTACTAATACCATAGCTTCCAAAATAGGTTTCATATGGGTATATTTGGATGTCTTTAAATGTCGTTAAAAGTAAACACATCAATATAAATAAGAAAATAATCGCTATTTGTATAAAATACATAATTACAGAAATTTTGACTAAAGTCTTTATGTATTCACGTTTATTTTTGAGACGTATAATATAGAATGAAAAATCATTTTTAAAAATGGAACAAGCGTTTATATTATTCAGAAAAATAAAGGCAAAAAGTATAATATTAAATATATAAAATTGAATTGGTACTAAAATAGAATCCCAAAAATTATTCATTGTTGTTCCTAAAGCAAAACCACCATATAATGCTAAAATAACGGATAAAAAGAATATTGCCTTATATCTATCTGTTGACATAATATAACTGATGATTTTCATTTCGTTATGATACTTGTTTTTCATATGAAAGAATCACCTTCTCCTTGTCTTTATAAGATAAGAATAATACAATAAATGATATTGCTTGTAAAATAAATGAGATGAGAACAATCAATAGTACATGATTAGAAATATCATCAAAAAACCAATAACCTGCAATATTAAAATAATCTGACATACCACTCAAATGAAAGATATTACCTAATATTATACTATATAACAATACATATATTGCAATATTAACAACCAAAAACATTATAAAAGCCATAATAATTGCAACCAACATATTCTTATTTTTTTTACAACAATAAAGTGCGAGATTGGAATAAAGCAAACTGATAAAATACTGTATTACACAAATCATGCAACCATATAAGATAAAATGATCATATTTCCATTCATTATAAACTGAAAGCCGTACATCAATATTACTATAATCAAAATTAAAACCTGTCAATATAGATGATATAAAAAATATAATAAGCAATGCTATAGGTGTAATTAACGATACTTTGAGTGCTAACTTATATGTGTTTTTTAGATACTTTTTATAATTTATTTTAAGTAAATAATTTTCAAACATTCCACTATTAAACATACTATGAACACTACCTAATATCATAATGGCAATTAAAAGTGGGGAAAAATATTGTAATATATTAAATATGGTATTCTCAACAATTTCACAGGTTAATGTAATGGCATCATATCGTTTATATACCTTTTTAGGATCATTATTTTCAATATAATTTTCTAAATATTCATCTGTCGGATAGTACTTACAATATTCATGCTCTGGATTTTTCTTTTCATAACAATATTCTTTTACATCATAATACACTGACACATAAGAAAAGTTTTCTTTAAAAAATTGTCCAAATGATAGTAAAATAAGTAATGACATTAAACCAATCCCAAAGCTAATATATTTATATTTTTTCATCATTTTCCACATATATTATTCTCCTTAAAAAAGTTTAGCAGAGTATATTCTGTTTATTTTACATACAACAGACAACATACAACAAACCACTAAACTTTATACTTATTTATTGTCCAACATATGGATAAGGACTAGAAGAAATTGAACCTAAATCCCAATTGAAATCTGCCTTAGCTGTAGTAGGCAATGATTTTTTAGATTTCACATGCAATTTCCATCCACCTTGTGCTTGCGTATCATTAAAAGTTACATTGATTCCATCAACTAAATCTTGCCAAGCTGTGGTCCCCATTCCAGCAAACATTCCTTGGATTTTGGCTCTCAGATTTCTCCCATCTCCAGTATTAAGGGAATCATGTGCCGATACTTTTTTTACTCTTTGATTATATTGCCAATCATCACCTTTATCGACTTGTTGACTAATCCAACTACCACCAAAAGATGGAATTGTAATGTTATAAAACTCAATATAATGCGTTGCACTAGCACCTAACAAACTTGCACATAATGTTACTGCAAATAAAGCCATTGTTACTTTTAAATACTTCATTTCATAACCCTCCTTGCAAGAATATACTCTACTGAGTTTAATATATCATACTGTATTGTAATATACAATCTTTTTCGACATATTTTTCATTTTTTTGTCTCATATATGTTTGCTATTTGCCAATAAATTATGTAAAATGCATTCCCATAAAAAGTATATGGAAGACTTTTACGTATTCTTGCAATTCATCATTTCCTAATCTTACAAATATTTCTTATATAAAAAACATAATGTCGACTTTTTTACATAATATGAATTAAGAGGAGGAAAATAATGAAAAAAACAGGATACTATATTCTTTTATTGTTAGTCCTAATATTACCAATATCAGTATACGCTAGTGGAAACGAAATTAATGAAGTTGCAAGTGAACTAGCACTAGAAAATTGTTTACGTGATAAAGCCATCTGTAAACTAACTGACGATATTGCCATACGATATACAATGGGATCTCATGGGGATACTATACTAGATTTAAATGGGCACACAATTAGTCCAACCGCCGATATGAAAATCAATGGCGGATTTATCGTAGTGGAAAGTGGTTCAAAACTTACGATCAATGATACATCAGGAAATGGTCTTATTACAACAGGTGCAAATAATCAAAATGTATGGGCAGCCATCCAACTTCTAAAAGAAGAATCTACTGGAGAGAATGCAGAACTCACTATAAATGGTGGGACGATTGAAGGATATAAATATGGAATTGTGGGAAATGATAAAAGACACAATACCAAAATTATCGTTAATGACGGAATCATCAAAGGGTTAAATCAAAATGATAGTGCTGGAATCTATCAACCACAAATAGGAGAAATTACTGTAAATGGTGGAACGATAAAAGGTGGGACTGGAATTGAAATACGTTCTGGGAGTTTAACAGTAAATAATGGTACTATTGAAGGAATTGCATCCTTTGCAAAAAATGCCAACGAAAATGATATGACTACAGCTGGAGTAGGAATAACTGTCGCACAATACGTGACCAAAAATCCAATAAAAGTATCTATAAATGGTGGGGATATTAGTGGACAATATGCTTTCTATGAATGGAATCCACATAATAACAGCCAAACAGATTTAGACAAAATAGCCATTCATATTACAGATGGGAACTTTAAAACAACATTAAGTGGTGGGGTTTCCATATATAGTGAGGACTTTAAGAAATTTATCTCTGGAGGAAATTTTAACACTCCTGTAACAGAATATCTAGTAGAAAATACCGATTCCGTAGCAAAAATCACATTAGACAACCTAACCATCACAAAGGAAACATCAAATAGTAACACTTGGATATGGATATTAATCGGAGGAATTGCAGTTGTAGGAGCTTCTGGAGTAGTCCTATACAAAAGAAAAAACGTGTAATTACGTTTTTTTAATTGCTTTCCCATCTACCATAGATACCGCAAGGCAAAATAAGAGAATTGGTTTCAATTGGAAGTCCTACTTCTCCTGCTTCTACTTGTCCATTCGGATACTTTTTTAACATTGTCGTTTTTAAAATATTTTCAAGTACAGTAGAAGAAATACCTGTCGTATAAGAATTGATTAGAAAAAACAAAGGTGCATCACTTAATATTTTCATACAAGCCTGAATGAGTTCAAAAATGCTACGTTCAAATTTCCATACTTCTCCATTAGGACCACGCCCATAAGAAGGAGGATCCATAATAATTACATCATACTTGTTTCCTCTTCTTGCTTCCCTTTCTACAAACTTTAAACAGTCATCTACAATAAAACGAATTTTTTTATCTTCCAAATGAGACAATCTCATATTTTCTTTCGCCCATTCTGTCATACCCTTCGAAGCATCGACATGCACGACTTCATTTGCTCCTGCAGAAGCACAAGCCATGGTTGCTCCACCAGTATAAGCAAACAAATTAAGGACCTTAATGGAACGATTACTATTTTGAATTTTTTCTATCATATAATCCCAATTGACAGCCTGTTCTGGAAATAACCCTGTATGTTTAAAATTAGTGGGAGATACTTTAAAAGTTAAATTTTTATAATCAACTGTCCAATATTCTGGTAGCTTTTTACGAAATTCCCACTCTCCACCACCTTTGGAACTACGATGATAAAAACCATCTGGGTGATTCCAATTTGCATTATTTTCGATTGGCCAAATTGCTTGCGGATCTGGTCTTCTTAAAATAACCCCATTCCAACTTTCCAACTTTTCGCCATTTCCAGCATCTATAATTTTATAACATTTCCACTCATTACTTAACCGCATACGCTTCACCAATTCAATTATACAAAAAAAGCGAGAAGAATGCAAAAATAAAGACCAACTTTTTGTTGATCTAATACATGAAATTAATTTCTACTCCTAAATGGATGCCTTAACTTGTCTTTTATTTCCTTGATTATAATTTTGGTTGCAACATCATAAATCATTACTGCTTCTTCATGGTTAATTTCTAATTTTTGAATCAATTCATCTATAATCTTGTCCCTATTTTTTTTGCTGAGAAAGAAATTGTCCTCTAGTATCTCATTGATAATAAGGCACTTATCTTCAGAGTAGGAAAGCGTATTTGATAATTCATTTATAAATTCTGTTTTATTCAAATTCATCACCATACATTTTTCCCTTAGAATCTAACTGTATTTCATACCCATATTGAAATATATAAGCAATGCTAAATAGAAATAGTATTTCAACCAAATCAAATAATTCAAATCCAATATCCAAATCCATTTTTAAAAGGATTTCAAATAGTGCTCCACCAATATTTGGCAATACTGTGACTACAATCATCAAATATGCTATTTTCTTTATATAGCCTACATTCTCAAGCGTAAAAGGGGTATCGCCACTATTGATATTGCGAAATAAGTTTTCTAAAGATTTGAGTATCATAATCATGAAAACCAAACATACAACTAAGAACAGAAATCCCATTTCTACGTAACCAATTACCATAGCTTTTGGATGATTTTCTAAAATATCTTTCATTCTCATAATGTCATTTTGATTGGTGATATCTATCACTACCTCATTGTTTACTGCTAAAGATACCTTATAATCTATTTCTGTAATAGAAATCATATCGTTCCCATTCCATGTTATTTCATTATCTTTGATATCCACTTTATGAATCACGATACCTGATATGATCATTGATGCAATTATAATTGGAAACGAAACCATACAAGCAATTCTACCAATTTTAGCAATAATAGATATTGCCTTACTTAAACCTTTCATTTTACTTTGTTGTTCTCTTTTAAATTTCACTACACTCATTTTAATCTCTTCATCTAATGAATCCATATCAATTATACTATCATTTACAAGATCATTTATATGGCAATGAAAAATTTTGCAAAGCTCTAATATGTTATTCATTTCAGGATAGGCATCACCCGTTTCCCATTTGCTAACGCTCTGCCTAGATACATTTACCTTCTCAGCAAGATCTTCTTGTGATAGTTTTTTTGACTTTCGTAAACTTCTTAAATTATCTCCGAATTTCATTAGATTTTCCTCCTTTCATGACCTATTATATGTAGCAAAACTTCTGAATACTATCAACTTTCAGTTGCATTTTATCCTATATCATAAACTACTGTAACAAGCAGCAAGAATTTTACACTAGATGAATAGCCTAATACTACATTCAATTCTCATTTCACAATTTTTTATAATCAATATTAGATAATCTTGCTTGCCTCATTAAATCTTTTGTTTGTATTCTATATTGTTTTCCATCTTTTATAAAATAAGTTCCACATTGCCGAAATTCAAAATTGACATTTGCTCTTTTACATTGCTCTCTAATAGAGAGCACCCAAGCAAAGTCCAATGGTCTCGCATTGATGTCCGATTCTCCACCAACTACGACAAGCTCGATTCCATCAAGATATTTTTCGATATCAATTTTTTCTAATAGAGGTTGTGCTGTGATACATTTGTGCTTGATTGGTAAGTCTTTAAATATAGATAACTTATAATCTGCATTTTTTTGATTCTCAATGGTACAACATACAACAACATTATCATATCCATCGCCCCAGTCATCTGGAATACAGCGCATAAACCGATCAATCCTTTTTGTCAAAAATAGAAACGTACAATCTTGTCGCATCTTTATCATTTTCCAACATTCTTCTCTCCAAATATCTGCATCTTCAATTAAAAAATCGGTAGAAAAACATAGATAGACGATTCCAGATTTCATTTTGAACGCACCATTTTTTAATTTTTCTATCGGTTTTTCAAAATCTTTTGTTTTTACTATTTCATTCGTATTAACATTTCTTTTTGCATCACCTTTATGGATATAGCAATGGAAACACCCATCACTACATTTCTTACATCCTCGCCAAGGATTCCACATTGCCATATAATTTCACTCCTAAACTATAAATATATAAATCTAAAAACTGCATAAACAACCCATATAAGCCAAGAAAATGTCCAAATATCAAGTATAAAACTTATTGATAAATAAACAAGGGCAACAAGAATTGCAATTATCCAATTTACTATTTTTTCTTTTCCACAATACTTTATCTCACTTTTCAGGTTATACTTGCGTTTTATAATAGTCCCCAAATGAGGCCATAACTTCTAGCATTTTACTTAATTTTAGTCCTAAGTCTGTCATTCCATACTCAACCTTAGGGGGATTCGTCTTATAATCTTTCCTAAAAATGATTCCATCTCCTTCTAGTTGTCTTAAATTATCTGTTAATACTTTTTGAGATATACCATCTAATGATTTCAATAATTCATTAAACCTCCAAGTTCGATTCATCAAATTTCTTATAATTAATAACTTCCATTTGCTTCCTATTAAAGTTACTGTAGTGGCAACTGGGCATTCTGGTAAATCCTTCATTTTTTTCATACATTCATCTCCTCAATTTATTTCATTATACTACACATGATAAAATAAATACACAGTTACTTTAAAGTGCGTACTTGTTTTACTAAAATACTATAGTAAAATATAAGTCAAGAAGGAGGAATTTAAAATGACAAATTATAAGAAGGTAAGTGTTGAAAATGCCCCAAGGGTAGAATTACACGACCAACTAGAATTAACCGGAGCAGAGATTAGCTATAATACCATTGATGCTGGAGGATGTGTCCCTTTTATTCATTCTCATAAACAAAATGAGGAAATATATTATATCCTCTCTGGATCAGGTAAAGCAATTATTGATAATGATGAAATTGATTTAGTTGCTGGAGACTTTATAAAAATATCGCCAAATGGTGCAAGACAATTCTTTGCTTCTAAAGAGAATTCTATTTCTTACATCTGTATTCAAGTAAAAGAGAATTCTCTTGAAGAATTTACTGCAAACGATGCAATCATAAAATAATAGAAAAACCTCTAATGGGAAAGCCTTAGAAGTTTTTTGTATTTTTAATTTATTAATCTAACCTCATATATAAAGTTGGATAAGGATTTCCTTGTTCATCTAATTCACTTCTTTTATAAGTTTGAAATCCCATATGTTCATAGAATCCAAGTGCATACGGATTTTGCTCATTTACCGCTAACTCATTCACATTATACTTTTCTATACCATAGTTTAATAATTGTTTCCCCAATCCCTTTCTTCTTTCACTATTTTTGATAAATAACATTTCTAACTTTGTATCTTCTATCCCCATAAAAGCAATTGGTTTATGATTTTCATTTTCTATAATGATTAAATGCGATACTCCTTTTAATGCCTGAGGCACATATTCTTTTATATTTTTTATTTCTTCACTAGATAGGAATAAATGTGTTGCTTTTACGGAATTTTCCCATACTTCTAATAATTCATTTATAAGTAGTGTTGTTCTATCCTTTACTTCGATTATTTTCATTTTTCATATTCCCTTCAAAATATAATTTATAAAATTAATAATCTTTCCAAAACTCATAAATTATATTGGAAAGTTCCTTTGGATTATCCCTATTCACTTCATGGGATGAATTCCATATGATTTTTAATTTACTGTTTTTTATACTTTTATTCAATAATTTAGCACTTTTCATATTGACATTATCCTTAGCGCCACATACAATTAGACTTTTACATTTTATTTTATCCAAATAATCAGCAAAATCAAGTTTACCCATGGAATGGACAAGAGCAATAAATTGCCTTTTCGAACAACCCATTTTTTCAAATGTTCTTTTTGGCATTATATGAAATATGAAACTTTGTATTTTAAAAAATGCTTTTGGTATTTTATATGGTGTACCGATTAAAATGATAGAGTTTACCTTTTCTGGATACTCTTTTACAAAATCTAACGCTAATATTCCACCTAAAGATAGACCACATAAATTGAGTTTTCCTTCTTGTCGATTACAAAAAGTGGAAAACGCATGATACATAGCTTCATAATTTCCTAAAGTAGTAGCAGTTATTTCAAATAAATTAGGACATATCGTATCCATTCCATTCTTCTTTAAATAATTACTAGTTTCATGCCAACTCTCACTATTTTGTCCCAATCCATGTACTAAAATATTTTTCATACGAATAGCCTCTTTTTACGAAAAAATTGTTTGCATGATAGATAGATTGCAATTACTATCATTACTGCAGCGCAGATAATATTTGGAATATTATTATCATTATTGGGAATATCTAATACTTTTGCACACACTGGATTCGTAAATATGGTAATAAATGATACCATAAGCAAACAAATAGAAACTTTGTATAAAAGAGCAATTTTAGTAAATGTACAGATAAAAATAGAAATCCATAAAAATAGAAAAACAAATGAGGCAATTAGAAAACTCCCTAATAGCCAGTTTCCATTATATACATAATTTATCGTAAACAATAACAAATACACCAAAAATGTAACAATAAGAGAAATTTTTGAAAACCTATACTTATTATTTTTTAGATAAAAGGGAACTGTGGTTAAAGTAAAGGAAATCAAAATTCCTAGCAATACAATTAAAAACCAAGACAATTTATGATCTATCACTAAATTACAAATAAAACAGGTAATCATTCCAATCAAATATCCAAAGTTTATCATATAGAAGAACCATTTTTTAATCGTTCTATACTTTTTTACTTCCCTTTTTTCTTTGTTCATAGCTTCATCATCACAAGCAGTAAAGAATTCGTGCTCTGAAATATTTAATTCTTTACATAAATTGGTGATAACGGTTATATCAGGGTAAGTGATTCCTCGTTCCCATTTTGATATTGCGGTAGTATGACAATATAATTTATTTGCTAATTCCTCTTGTGTTAAATTGGCTTTTTTCCTCTTTTCGGCAATATATTTCCCAAAACTTTTTTTATCCTGCATAAAATAATTCTCCTTTCAAGAACTATTTTATTCTCTATAGCAATTTATTGCAATAGCTCGTTAAGCCACCTAAAAATTGGAAATTTACTTAATTTTCTCTTTCTTTTATAAAAATCTTTAGTTCAGGACCCAGCATAAATAATGTTGTTACAAGCTTTTTTTATCTTTTCTATAACTCCTTCAAACTTTCTCCACTCTACATATTCTAAAGCTTTTTGTAACTCTCTAGCAAACCAATACTCATTTCCATTGAACCAATATGTTTTATATGTTCAAAAGTAATATTTTCTTTACAATTTTATTTAAGTTATTTTTCCCTTATATAAATATAATACTATAAATTCAAGCTAATTTCCTCTAAAAACATTTAAAAATTTTACAACAGGATATGAAAAAACGCCACGAAGCATTTCACACTTGCAAATGTATGTACAATTTTAACTTTTAGCTGAAAAAGATATATCTTTATCTGGAATTCTTATCTTACTTAAAAATTTTTTTCATAATATAAACTTTCCTCTACAAATTGGGATTTACTAATATCTATCTTTATAAATTTCTTTAGCTTTATCAACGACTGCATTAATAAATTTGGTTTTACCATCTGTATATAAATCTCTGTTTGGTTTAAATTGATTATACAATTCTAATTTTAACTTTTCATATTCCTTAGATTTATCTAGATTATCATTAAGATAATCTCTAAAATATAACTCATCACAATCCCCATAATTTTTTATATGTAGATGAAATACTTTGTCATCATACCCATTTATAGTATATCCTTTATTAAATGATATTTTGTTTATATTTTCATTCATTAGAAGATAATTATTATTAAGCAATATATCTTTTACAATATCCTTATTATCAAAATCTATTTCAATTAAAATATCAATAATAGGTTTTGTTTTTATATTTTTAATTGAAGTACTACCTATATGACTTATTCTCTTAATATAATTACCTAGTAAGAATTTTAAATTGTGTTCTTCTTCTAAATAGACATTTTTAAAATTAGTATTTGAATCAACAAAAGTGATAGGGAATAAATTCCATAGTTCCTCTAAAGTCATATCTTTTAAATTCATAGCACATCTCACTTTCAAAGTGTAATTTACAATTACTTAATATCAAAATTTTCTGTTTTCAGATCACTATAATATCTACCACTTGTTGCAGTAAATTTTAAAACACAATAATCTGGATCGGTTACACCTTTTTTATAAAACATTGTATCTCCCTTTTCCCAAATCATATTTTTCGTTTCTTGATCTGTTAGAACTTCCATTTTTCCTTTTAGCATAACACCAACATACTTAATTAATCCTTTGTGATAAAAGTAAATACTAGCATTTGAATTCTCCTTATAATGACTAACCCTCATAGATGAAGTATTAGTCGAAAAGTAAAATTCTTTTAGTGCAATTCTTTTTCTAGGTCTTAACATTGCTTTTACGTTAGGGTAATTTTCATCATCGATAGAACATATAAAACTAACTTTTTGTTTATCAATAAATTTCTCAATTTTCTTTAAATCCATAATTCTTCATCTCACTTTTAAATTACTATTTTTTGTTTTGTTTACATGGAACATTATAGCATAATAAAAGCAAATCTACTATACTCTTTGATTTGCTTTCAAACTTATTAATAGAAATGAAGTATCTTTTGAAATTTTTTAACCCTTCTTTCGCGTCCATACAATTCCAATGATTGATAGAATAAGAATAATTGGCGCTAATCTAACGAATCCCCATTCAAACGCGTGAAAAGCAACCCCTAAAACAGCATTTTCAGGATTATTATAATCCCAATTCAAATAAGGACTATTGAATAAGATTAACGAGATGAAAATTAGTATTGTAATTGCACATAATGAAATGAGTAACCAGTGAATCAATTTCCTTCTCGCATTCCTTCTTTGCAATAATTGAAAATTTATGATTTCTAATTTTTCAGAAATTGCTTTCAAATCATCTACTTTAGACTCTGAAATATTTTCCCTAAGCAAAGTGCTTACTGGTGTTTCAAGGGCTTCCGATATCGACACTAACATTTCAGAATCAGGAACTGAGAGTCCAGTCTCCCATTTCGAAATTGTTTGTCTTACAACATTTAACTTGATAGCAAATTCCTCTTGTGAAAGTCCTTTTGATTTTCGAATTGTTTTAATATTTTGATTTAACATTTTGAACAACTCCTTTCTTTACAAATCATTATATAAAGAATAGCCCGTTGCTACAAGCAATGTTTATTAACATCTGAGATTATAACATAACTATTTTGTAAACTACTTAATCTTACAAATTGGATGTCTTATAACTGTCCTTAATTTACTTACATCACATTTTCTTGGATCACTTAAATATATTTCGTGATGTAATCTTATATCTGTTATATCTAATTCGTATCCATTTTCTTTCATATATTCATGCATGGAATGAACCGTTGTAGGCTCATCATCATAACTGCCAATATGCATACATTGCACACAAACTCCCTCATCATAAGTAAAAAATTCAACTTTTGAAAAATCTTGTTTTTTCTTTTTCGTAGATAGCCCAGTCAAAATCTTCCTTTGATACAAAATCTGGTAATCGAATTACAGAAGTAAAATGAAACTTATCCTTACTTTTATAATCTATTCCCAATTGATTTCCATCTTGCCACCAAAATCCTTCTAATGGTGGTACAACATATTCAGAATAACCATCTATTTTATGTGTTCCTTTATAACTCATTTTGATAGTAAAAGCAAATCATCTATTATCTCTAATTCACTATACCTCATATTTTGATTTGCAATGCATTTCCAATCGCAAATGGTATAATTTCAATAACAACCAATAAATTTTTAACCAATCTTGCATAGGAGCAAGTGCAACAAGCAATATGTATGCAAACATAACGATAGATACAATAACACCAATAAATATTTCCATTAATCGTAATTTATTTTTCCCTCATAACTATCATATAGTAAATGTAACTTTCGTTTTTGTTAGTTAATTCACAATATTTTCTAAATAACAATTAATTTAATGAATTAACAATAAAATCTACTACATCATCTTCGCTTACTTTTATCTTTTCTTTATCTTCGTCGGTCGCATCTGTTAGATATTTATCGATTATTTTTAGTTTTGTAATTGAATTTAATGGATAACCAGGATTCAATGTTTGAGAAACTTGATCCACCATATATATATTTGTCTTTTCCCAAGTGTATTCAAATTCTTCGCCATTTTCGTTTATAACAACCATCCCATAAACCCACTTAGCATTTAAAATTCCATTAACACCATATTCTTTTACTAATTCTAAATAATGTTCTATCATTTCTTCATCATTTAACTCGCGACCATTAACCCTTCTTACATACAAACCTGGTTGTTTTTCTTCTGGAACACCTTCTAAATATAAAGTGTCATCCATTCCCATTGATGGTCTATTTGTAAGCTTAAATAGTTCTCGAGCTTTAATTCTTGCATTTTCAATTGCTGTAATTCCATTTTCTTCAACATCTAATTTTATGCCTATATCTTTTAAAGTAAGTGTTTTTATATCATGTTTTAAAAGTTCCTTTTCAAATCTTTTTCCTTTTGATATATTTCCTGTTGCAAATAGAATTTCTTTCATAATCATTCTCCTTTATAACTTACTATTTGTATATAACTTCAATAATCTAATTATACACCTTTTTAAGTAATTTTAAAACATATAAACAAAAACAGCAGGATAAAAACTGAAAGCTCTCATAGTGGGCTACCTGTGGGCCACGAACCAAATTTAATGAGGTTTAGGTATATTCTTACGCAAAGAAAAAACCCATAAACATTGGGTTTATAAGGATTGAATATTGGTAAATCCTATCTCTTAGAGAATTGTGGAGCACGACGTGCAGCTTTTAATCCTGGTTTTTTACGTTCTTTACTTCTTGCATCTCTTGTAATAAATCCAGCTCTTTTTAACACACTTCTATAGCTTCCTTCGTTTTCAGCATTTGGTGCATCATACTCTAATAATGCTCTTGTGATACCTAAACGAATTGCGCCTGTTTGTCCAGTAAATCCACCACCAGATACTTTGACATCAATATCAAATGTTTCTTCATTATTTGTAAGAGTCAGAGGTTGCATTAAATCCATAACATTGGTTTCATATGGAAAGAATTCTCTCACATCTCTACCATTTACAGTAATTTTACCTTTTCCTGGAGTCATCTTTACTTGCGCAACAGATGATTTTCTTCTACCAGTTCCAATATAAACTTTTGCCATTTACAAACCTCCTATTTCGTATACTCAACAGGTTGTTGAGCAGCATGTGGATGTTCAGCACCCTCATACACAAATAATTTTTTATACATTTGACGTCCAAGTCTTCCTTTTGGAAGCATACCTTTTACAGCTCTTTCAATCATTTCAACTGGATAATTTTCTTTCATTTCACGTGCAGTTCTCTCTCTAAGACCACCTGTATAACCACTATGGTTATAATAAATTTTGTCATCTAACTTGTTTCCTGTTAGATTTACTTTTGAAGCATTTACAACAATTACATAGTCACCACAGTCCACATGAGGTGTAAAAGTTGGTTTATGCTTACCTCTTAAGATATGCGCTACTTTAGTAGCTACACGTCCAAGATTTTGACCTTCCGCATTGATGACATACCAATTACGTACTACGTCTTCTTTCTTTTGCATATATGTGTTTTTCATAACTATTTCCCTTTCTAATATATAATATTTTGAAATAAGTGTTCCCAATACTTATTTCTTTGGGATAATAAAATGTACCAATTAAGATTGTACTAAAAATTATATGAAAAGTCAACGAGAATTATGCGATTTCATATGTTTTTACACAAAAATATTAATACATTTCAAATACAAATATTTTTATAAATAACTTAAATTAACATAACCCCCGGAGTTTGGCAGTTACTTCTTTTTTAAATATAAAGTATACCCTTTTTACATAA
>CAMUMB010000003.1 GCA_947089915.1 uncultured Caryophanales bacterium
GGTTCCAATGGAAGGTATAAATTACTATTTACACAACTTTTTCGAAAGTCTCAAGAAGATAGCGTGTCTGCCTATGTATTACAACGGCACTCTAATATAAATTCCTGCAATTTTCTTTTCTTCATTCATAATACTATTTCCTTTCTTATTCTTTATCAAAAAAGAGGTGACAAAGATATTTAATTTTGTTTTATGTCTTTGTCACCTCTATAAATTTCATTATGTTGTTTATATTAAATTTGTTTTATATTAACCCCTCAAAAACATAAAACTTCCTTTATTGCTTTCCTATTATAGATTCTTTTATTGTAAAGTCAAGACATAATTACCAATTTTTGCCCATTTAAAGGCAATATTAGAAGAAGTTGATACAATTTTATACATTTAATCTAATGATTTAATAAAGCCCTCTAAATCTTTTATTTCAATACTATTTCTTAGGTTTCCTATATAAATAGTTTTAGAATAATTAAATACAAGAAAAGTAATATCTTTAATAATAACTCTATGAGGTTCTATGTAGGAGAGATTGGTTCTCCTAATATTCTTAATACAACCATTTATTATAGTAGGTTTTGTATTACAAAAATCACAAATAAACTCTATTTTCTTTTTTAGTTCTTCATCAAAGTGTAATTCTTTACTAACTATACTTACCATTTTATCTGTCCTTTCTTTAATCACAAAAAAATATCAACTTCTTTTGAAATTGATACTTTTTTTTATATAGAGTTCTAAAAAGTTAGAACAGATTTCCCAATGGTGCAGAAGATGGGACTTGAACCCACATGAGATATCTCACAAGCTCCTGAAACTTGCGTGTCTACCAATTCCACCACTCCTGCATTTCTTCTTTATTCTATCATAATCTTAATTTTGAGACAATAAAAAAAGGAAAATACAATTTCCTAATCTCTAATACTTACACTATTATTTACCAGTAATGTGCTATATAAAATTAACACATCTTGATTTTCAAATGTAATAAATTCTTCCATTACCTTTGTATTCATATATCGTAAATCAACAAGTGTGATTTTAGAATAAGCTGAAATTAATAAAGGCGTTAAACTACTACCAAAGGAGTCTCTAAAAATAATGAGTTCTTTTTCGTTTGTTTTACTTGGATTCTCTATTGTAATGAAAGGTGTAGCGCCCGACAAAAAGACATCATAAGAATCCATACTTCCTAGTTTACTCGTATTATATAATAAATTATCGCCTTCATAGCTCGTTACAATTGCCTGTTTTAGTTCCTCATTTTCTAAATAAATCAATTCATCTGGTGGCAACTTTAAAGCAGCCTGTCCATAATAGACACCATAAAATGGAGCATATTTTCTTTCTTGATAAGAGGTATCAATTGCAAATCCCATTTGATTTCCTAGTTTTTGGGCAACTGGTAACAATCTTTCCTGGCGCCAATGTGTATCCGTTCTATAATAATCATTTAAAGATAAAATATCCCTTAAATCAATAAATTCCATATCCTGTAGTCCATTTATTACCATATCATATAATTGTCCATAATCTAAATTGAGATGCGTAGAATCTTTCAAATAATAATTCTTATCTGGAATGATACTATAATATACCTTATTATTTTTTAAATACTTGTTTTTTAATGTATTCATTTTTTGTATAAACCGCTGGATGGAGCCTTCATTGATTGGATATTCACTTTTAAAAATGATATCGTCTTTTACAAATATTTTATTGTTATCTAGATTGTGAAATACATCAAATACAACATGTGCTTTTAAAGAACGAAAAGAATCTCTAAATGCAAATTGATCTAAGGTATAACGATCAAAATCATTCATCCAATCTTTACTATGAATACTGTCCCAAGTAAGTTGCGGAAATGTTTGATAGTCTCTTCGTTCACTGAATGAAATCTTTTGATCCAGTATCCATAAATTCAATAAGAAAAAGCCTTCAATTACGAGTATAAAAGAATATGTAATTATTTTATCTTTCATAGTTCACCTCAAAATCTAAAGTATAGAAATGGATTAAAAGATGCATCAATTAAAAATGCTGTACAAACGAGTAGTAAAACAACATAATAGATTGGTTCTACAATTGTCATCCATTTTTTATTTTGAAATTGTTTCATTTGATTGGTAAGAATTGGGGTTGCAGCCATCACAGCTACCAATAGAAGTATCCCATAGCTTCTTATATAGTAAACTGTTTCTGCATTTGTAAATGTAAGGTTCCCAAGTCCAAATAAACATTTGAACAAATTTAAAATGGTTCCACTTTCTTGACTGAATATCACAAAACTGAATACTACCAGAAGAATGGTATAAATATGAGCAATTATTTTATGTTTCTTTAAGAAATCTTTTAAAATAACTTTCTCAATCACTAAAAGTACTGCAAAATAAAGACCCCACATAATAAAATTCCAAGCAGCTCCATGCCAAAATCCAGTGCAAAACCAAACAATAAAAATATTGCGAATCCATTTTAATTTGGAAACTCTACTTCCCCCTAAAGGAATATAAATGTAATCTTTTAACCAACTAGATAGTGAAATATGCCATCTTCTCCAAAAATCGGTAATAGACGATGCGATTAAGGGATAATTAAAATTTTCCAAAAAGTGAAAACCAAATAATAAACCTAATCCAATTGCCATATCAGAATATCCTGAAAAATCGAAATAAATCTGTAAGGTAACCGCAATTGCATGAACCCATGTAGATAGAATCGTTGGTACTGTAATTCCTGCTAAGGAAGAAGCTAACTCACCTAAAATATTTGCGAGTAGAACCTTTTTCGCTAAACCAATGACAAAACGTTTGACGCCTTGTGCAAACTGTGAATAAGAATGATTTCTTGATTTTAACTCCTCTTCTACTGTTACATATCTTACAATTGGACCTGCAACCAATTGTGGAAATAGCGTAACATAGGTTGCAAAATCTAAAAATTTATTATTATAAGCTACTTTCCCCTGATATACATCTACCAAATAACCCACTGTTTGAAAAGTAAAGAAACTAATCCCAATTGGCATTACAATATGCATAAGTGGGATTGATATCGATAATATCTGATTGATATTGGTAATCATAAAATCGGTATATTTAAAATAAAAAAGTAAACCAAAATTAATGACAATACCAAGTACCAAATATACTTTAGATTTCTTTGTATTGAAACTTTTCCCAATTTTTTTCCCTATATAAAAATTGAATATGCAAGAAAATAGTAAAATCCAAATGTAGGTTGGCTCCCCATAAAAATAGAATAGTAAACTAAATAGTAATAGAATAAAATTTTTATATCGATTGGGTGTGATAAAATAGCTCAATAATAAAATGGGTAAAAAATAATATAAAAATGTAATACTCGAAAAAATCATTTTTTCCCTCCTTAAGAAAAAGCCTTCTTAAGAAGACTTATTTTAAATTTCGGAATTCTTTTTGAAGTTTGCTGACATGATCAGGGTCATCTACAACGATTACAATGATTAAATCACCTTTGTTTTCAATTACAACATCTTCGTCTTCTACCCCAACACAAATCCATTTTCTAGGATCTATATTTTCTTTGATTTGTTTTTTTACTTTTTCTATATCTGCACCTTCTTTGGTTCTCACTAAAACAACAGAATAGGCAACAGATCCTGTCATAGATTCTGACGCAAGTGCTTCTTTATATTCAATTTCTTTACTACCTAAATAGTATTCTACATTTTCTTCTGTTACCTCAAATTGTGTTAATGCCATTGGCAATTCATCTTCTTTGAAGTTTACATACAACTTATCCATTAAATCAGGTAATTTTCCTTCTACATTTTTACTTCCGCATCCTGTCATCATGACACATGCAACAAGAATTGTTCCTAATACAGCTAATTTTTTCCACATAATATTCATTCTCCTCTACATTTTTGATAGTGTGCATACACACCTTCTAATTGAACCACAATGGAATCTTTTTGATTCTGAATTTGATACACGCTTCCCCCTATGATTTTTTCTTTCGTACGAATTAACTTTTTTCCATTATGTGTTCCTACATACTCATAACATTCCCCTTTGTATTCTATTTTGTCTGGTTCTGTCATCCGCAACATAGAAGGAACAGGTCCTTCCAAATTAGGATGGCTTTCTGATCTTGGATAAAATACTACCAGTAGCATCACACAAGTCATTGTAAGTAATAATGTGCTTGGTATCCACCTTCTACTAATACCCCTTTTTTCTTTTTTATCAATGATTTGTGCAAGCATTTTTTGTTTTTCAAATTTGGTAGGAAGGATTTTGTCATAAGCCTCTTTTAACTTCTTATTTTTCATAAGAATTCTCCCCCTAAGCTATCTTTTAGTCGTTTCCTTCCACGACTGAGAAGTGATCTTACTGTTGTATGCTTCTGTTTTAATATCTGTGCGATTTCTTCTGTGGAATACCCCATATAATAGTATAAGTAGATAACGGTTTTATATTTTCCTGGTAATTTTAACAATGCTTCAAGTGTTTCATCTTTAGTATCCTCTTTGCCATAATCATACATGGTATCTAATTCGGCATTGGTTCTCCACCAATGTTTTAAATGATTTTTACAATGATTCGTTGCTGTTCGAATCAACCATGCTTTTATATGTTCATCATTTTGAAATGGCTTTTTATAGTTTAGCAACTTGATGAATGTTGTCTGTACAGCATCTTCCGCATCTGCTTTATTTTTAAGGTACATAAAACTGATTTGGTAAATCATATCTACATACTGATTATATAATTCGGTAATCTCTTTGTCTGCGCACAACAAAGAGCCCTCCATACAACCACTCCTCTCATAATAAAAACAATTGAATACGACAAAATGTTGCATTCTTTTTTAAAAAAAGTCAATCTATAAGACTGACTTTGTTTTCTTTTGGTAACTCGTACGGGTTTCGAACCCGTGAATACTGCCTTGAGAGGGCAGCGTGTTAAACCACTTCACCAACGAGTCATTTTGTAATCTTTAAACTACGTATTTAGTATATCATACCTAAGAAAAAAAGCCAAATATTTTTTGACTTTTCTATTTTTGAATTTGTTTTTTATGGGAAATGAAATTTGTTAAAATAATAAAAATTACAATAAATACAACAATAACTCCCATATTGCATATGATTGGTTTTAAGGCATCCATATCAAACACTTCCAAGCCCTTCAAATATTCATTCGTTTTAATATACCAATATGATGGTAAAATATGCGCAATGGCTAAAACTTTATCAGGTAGCCATTCCATTGGTACAAAGGCACCACATAAGAAACTACTTCCTAAAGCGATTACATTGACAAGACCACTGATGGCATTTTTATTTGCAATCGCATTTCCAATCAAGAAAGCAATCGTTAAGGCACATAACGTAAATAAGAAAGAATTGATTGCATAGAAAATACCATGCATACTCAGTAGTACATCTCCTACTAAGATAATTCCAAGGACGATATAAAATGCCCATAGGACAAATGCAAACAAGGCATTTGATAAAAGTAGTTTACGATTGAAAGTTTTATAATTGGTACTACTAATAATGGTTCTTTTATGTACTCCTTTTGTTTTAAAACTAGAAAGGATAAAGCAAACCACATAGATACAACCTGCCAAAATACAATAGTTTGCAAAATTAAAATAACGAGTTGCTTTTTCTAACTGATTACGGTCCAAATGAGAAGTCATCTCAACCACTGGTTCTTTGGATAAAGTAGTTTCAATTTGTTCAATTAAAGCATCTTCATTCACTTCGATTATCTGATAAAATTCTGCTAATTTTAAATATCTTGTGAGTAAAAGCTCTGCCAAAGAAGATTGATAATCCCCTGTACTTTTCACAACAATCACTGGATTTTTTCCTGCTAAAAAATCTTCTCTATAATGAGCAGGGATATAGATAATATAATTTACATCCCGATAAAATAAAGCATCATCTCTTGCTTCTTCTGTGTCTTTGATTGCAACCATATTACTATGATCTTCCATATAATGTACTAAACTTTTGGTAATTCCTACTTCCTCATCTTGATTTACAATGAGTACATCTGGTTTACTTGATACAAAATCAGTTCCTGTATCATTTGTTTCTATGTTGAATCCAGCAAAGAAGATTAAAATGACAGTATATAAAATGAGAGTACCTTTATATTTATTTAGCACCTTTAAAAATGTCTTAAATACTGTCATATTTTTGCCTCCTTAAACAGAATATTGATATCACAACCATAATAGTAGCAAATAGAAGCAAACTGACAATATTGAAATAAAAACGGTCTAAGGTATCATAGTAATATAAGGCATAAAAGCCATCTGTAATCATACTCGCAGAATTGATTTTATTTAAAATTGGTATATTTTTATCAATGATATACTTCATTGTAATTCCCATCATTCCTGATAAGAAACAACCGAGCATAGTAATCGATATGATAATACCTGTTTTGACATTTTCACTTGTCTTTAAAATAGAAGCAATTGTAACTCCCATAGAAAGACCGGCCAAAGAACCTGTTAGTGCAAGTAGAAGGACAAGTGCAAGATGTGTTCCATAATCTACTTTTAATACAAATATTGTAAAAATAAATAATAGTGCAATACCAATCAATTGAACGATATAACTCGCTAGTATACTACTCAAGACTAGCTTTCCTTTGGAAACAGGAGAAACCGCTACTCTTTTTCCATTATGACTCATATTCGCAAGTACTTGATTGAGGGCTGTCATACCAAGAATTCCCCCATATAAGGCTGCCATGGCAATTAAAGTATAAAATTCAATCATGGTATAACTTAAATTTGCTCGTGAAATATTTAAAATAGGTGCTTCTTTTTTGGTGATTTCTTCTATCTTTTGATAAATGGTACTATAATCTACCGCAAAATCACCATTTTGTATCATTTGATTTAGCATAAGTTCTTGTGCATTGATCTCTTCTATGACAGACTTGAATATCGTTTGATAAATTCCACTTTTTTTGACAACAATTTTAGGGGTGTCTTCTAATTTGAGATACCCAATAATATCCTCTTCTTCTAACTGTTTTCTCGCCTCTTCTTCATTTACATAAACAGTAGAAAATAGAGAATCAGAACCTTCACTTAAATTCTGAATGGTTTCTTTCCAGATATTATGATTTTCAAATGTATCCGTTTTCACTACAGCAATATTCATGGTATGTAATGTTTCACTATTTTCGATATCTTGAAATGCCATTTGAAAAAATGTTCCAAGTAAAATGGGAAAAGCAAATGTCCAAAAAATCAACATCTTATTTTTGAAAAGGGTTAAAAACGTATATTTGAAATTATGAAAAAACATCAGTCTCTTAATTCCTTTCCTGTCAGTTCTAGAAAAACATCGTTTAAGGTTGGTCTTTCTGAATAGATTTTATTGTAATGAATTCCCTCTTCTTTTAGATAATCAATTAATTCTGTCACATTATTATTCCCTTTTTTGTAAGTAATGAAAAGAAGATTATTTTGATAGCTTACTTCTTCTACATTTTTAAATTTTTGTATTTTTTCAATATAGGTTTCTTCTAAATCCATGACTTCAATACTTACTTTTTCTTCAATATGCGCTAATGCTTTTAAGGCATCGTTGGTTCCACTTGCAAGTATTTTTCCCTTATCCAAAATCAGAATTCGATCACACAACATCTCCACTTCTTCCATATAGTGTGTCGTATAAATAATGGTTGCGCCTTTTTTTCGTAATGTTTGAATGCCATCTAAGATATTGTTTCTACTTTGTGGATCCACTGCAACGGTTGGTTCGTCCAAGAAGATTAATTTTGGCTTATGCGCAATTCCGCATGCGATATTAAGTCTTCTTAAAAGACCACCTGATAATTGTTTTGGATAAAATTTCTGAAATTCCTCTAATCCGACGAGTTCCAAAGCCTCTTTGATATAGGTTTTTCTTACCTTCTTATCTTGAATATAAAGCCCACAAAAATAGTCAATGTTATCATATACATTTAATTCTTCAAAGACTGCGACTTCTTGGAATACAACACCAATTTCTTTTTTAATATCATAGGCATTGGGTTGCATTTCACGTCCAAAGATGGAAATACTTCCTGCATCATATTTTAATAATGATAAAATACAATTGATGGTTGTTGTTTTTCCACTCCCATTGGGTCCTAGTAGCCCAAGTATTTCTCCTTCGTGTACTTCGAATGTAAGATTGTCTACGGCTTTTAGTCGTTTATAGGTCTTGGTTAAGTTTTTGACTTCAATTATGTTTTTCATAATTACACTCCTTTACTGTTTTAGTATAACATAAAATAATATCTGTAAGAAAATTTTACTCATCTTTTAATTCTTCATATTCTATAGAATCACAAACGATATAAACAAACGGTTCTTCCTCATCGCTAGCGAAACAAATATATTCTTTATTTCTAATTTTGATATATTCTATAAAGGCATCACTGATATAATCCCATGAAAAAATTTCTTTATTTTTAAATTGCTCTACACCACTACAAATCATTTTCATCTTTGTTTTGTTTGTTTCATAAGACCCATCTTCTTTTCGTGTTGGTTGTCCTGACCAATAAACATTTATGTAAATCTCTATTTGGGAATGATTTATATCATAATTGATATTCGTTATATAGCTATCATGAAAACCATGATAGTATTCAGTAAATGATTGCAAATTTTCTTTGGTTAATAAAATCACACACATCTCTCCTCTCATAATCTCACTATATTCTAGCAAATCCTTGTAAATTTATTCTTATCACAATTGTATCATATTTCAGGCGAATTGAAGTATAAATTCCGGAAATATATATGCATCTTAAACCAAAAATATTTAAAAAACTAAATCAGTCAATTTTCTTTTCAAATCATATATCCAAAATACTAAATTTTTGAATATCGGATTTTAAAAATTTTTTAGGACAATTACAATACAGAATTATGAAATTTTTCATTCGACCTTCTATTCTTCCTATGATAAGATAGACAAAGAAAGAGGATTATAATGATACACGTATACGAAAAATTATGCTCCCAAGATTGATTAAATCAACTGATAACTAATTGCATATATTAGGATTTTTTCAAGTATGGATATGGCTATTTCTCAGTAATTTTGATATAATTTTATTAGACTTTATCAAGGTACTATGAGGAAATTTAGAAAAAGAAACTGTTTTAAAATGTTATGAAGATAATTTAAATGATATTGTTTGGTCACATAAAATACAAACGCCATTTATGAATAACATGATAAAAAGAAATAAAATATTTAGAATCATTAAAATTTTTCATAAATAAAATTTATATTTTCAAACCATATACTATTTTATTGAAAAGTCGGAAATGTAGGTCATATGCGATTATGATAAATTGCATAAGAGATTGATTAATGAAACATTTGAACAAAATGAGACGGCTAATTTTTTATGGACTACATTATGTTAAATATCACATTAATTATAAAAGATAATATTTGTATAGCAAGAAATAATTTATCATTTGTTATTGATAATAGTTAAAAATTTATATTTATTTTTGCCGAATTTTTTTGAAGTTTATGATACAATTATTATTAGTAAGGAGGTAGACAATGATAAAAGTTGCAACTGTTTTTAGTGGTATAGGTTCTATAGAGCACGCATTAGATAGATTAGAAATTCCACACAAAATTATATTTGCTTGTGATAATGGAGATATACCAGTAAAGTACGATGAAGATAAAGAATTAAAAAAAATCAAAAAAATGAACTCTAAAAAGGAAAAAAAAGAATATGTTGATAATTTATATGCATCTCAAAGTACAAAACAGAATTATGTAAAAAAAAGTTATATGGCAAATTATAAAATTGCTGAGGATGATTTTCACTTAGATATAAAATTACTTGACGGTTCAGATTACAAAGGTAAAGTAGATATTTTTGTCGGCGGAAGTCCATGTCAATCTTTTTCGATGGTAGGAAAAAGAAAAGGTTTAGAAGATGCTAGAGGGCTTTTAATATTTCAATTTTGTAGACTTGTTAATGAAATTCAACCAAAAATGTTTATATATGAAAACGTTAAGGGAATATTAAATCATAATGGTGGCGAAACATGGAAGATCATAGAAAAAGAATTTAAAAAGCTAGGATATAAAATCTCAAAGCAAATTATGAATTCTAAAGATTATGGTATACCTCAAAATCGAGAAAGACTTTTTGTGGTTGGATTTAAGGATTGCTCTATTAAATTTAAGTTTCCTAAACCTATAAAATTGGAAATATCTATGAAAGATTTGCTTGAAGATAATCCCGACTCAAAATACTATTTAAATGATAAAGGAATAGCTTTTGTTACTAGTAAGAAAAACATTCAGAAAAGATATACACAAATTAATGGGGATATTGCTTTGTGCGAAAAAGCCAATCAACAATTTAATTGGCATGGCGATTTTATTTGTGAAGGTCCAAAAAAAATTGATGAAAAATATTATTTATCAGAAAAAGTTGCAAAATATGTAATGAAAACAGGAACCAAAAATTTTTATTCAAAACCGGAAATTGACTTAGACATTGCAAGACCATTATTATCTACTATGGGCAAAATGCATAGAGCTGGTGTCGATAATTATATTTCAAAAGATAACCAAATACGTAAGTTAACACCTAGAGAATGTCTGAGATTAATGGGATTTGATGATAGGTTTAAAATAGTAGTTAGTGATACGCAGATGTATAAACAAGCTGGAAATAGTATTGTTTCCAATAACTTTATAGAAATTTTAAAACAATTGGATTTATCCATGTTTGAGGATGGTGAATTTAATGAATAAAATAGTTATTGACAATATAGAATATGAAATTATGGATGCAAAAGAAACTATCACTATTCCTGATTGTTTTGTAAAAGATTCTTACAAAATTGGAAGTGGTCATGGAGAGGCAAAATTTTATGTTGGACAAACAACTGATAATTCAACTTTAGATTTTTTTGAAGACTTTACTGGAAAATGCTTAATAAAAAAAAATGATTTGTTAAAGTATTTGACCGATTGCGAAAATGAATATTTACATCCTGATCAAGAATATAGAAATAAAGAAAATATGCCTTCAATATACGCCAAACATTTAGAATTGATTTCAAGTATATCAGAGGAGTATTTATACTTTTATATTTATCGTGTAGATGTTCAACCACCAAGAATTTACATAAATTCTCAATCAAAGGCATATGAACTAATTAGACAAATTTCTTTACCAAACATTTCTTATATTTCTATATTAAAACTCAAAAATGAAAATCACCTGCTTTATTATTTTCGACCATTTATAGACTATAATTTGGAATCTTTACATGAAACTGAGATTGAAGCCATCGAAGAAGATTCTAATATTTCAACTTCTGAAAGAGAAACTATAATAAAATCTAGGGTTGGGCAAGGAAAATATAGAGAGAAACTTTTAGAAGAATGTCCTTTTTGTCCAATAACTATGGTAAATGATGAGCGACTTTTAATAGCATCACATATTAAACCATGGGTGATGTCTAATAATTTTGAAAAAACTGATCCTAAAAATGGTTTCATGCTAACTCCTACTTACGATAAACTATTTGATAGAGGATTTATATCATTTGAAAACGATGGTACTATGCTTGTTTCTCCATGGATTTCACCAATGAATCAAAAACGACTAGATATATTTAATGGTAAAAAGATTAAAATGCTTCCTACTGAAGGAAGAGAAGAATATTTATTTTATCATAGAGAACTTATATTTAAAAAATAATAAAAGACAATATATAGGTCATAGTATTGATACCTTGCATCAATTTCACGGAAATCAATTCATTTAGAAATTGATGATGAATAAATTATAGGTCTATATGATGCAGAAAAGGTAGAACAAAAAATCAGAAATACCATGATAGCGAGTGCGAAATTAGAAGGAATTGAAGAAGCACAAAAAGTATAGCAAAATCATTACTGAAAAAAGGAATTGATTTAGAAACAATTACAGAAACAACAGAATTGTCCATAACAGAAATACGAAAATTACAAGAAAACATGACTTAAATGCCATGTTTTTCTATTAAGATTCATTTGTAACTTGTCTTTTTTGATACGCAATATAAGAAAGTCCTAGTAATACAATTGTCACGACCATCCAAAATATATGTAATATCCATTCCAAAGAAATCATATGACTTTGAAGTAAAAATACGCCACTACCCAATACAGTCGTTCCACTATCCGATAAAATATGCATCGGGGTGAATGTTCTCCAGTCGATATAGCTAGTTCCTGAAGTCCAAAACATCCAACAAATATAATAGACAATCAGAATGCCAAGCGACACATAAGAATTGCTTATCATACTAGATAGAAAGGCACCAATTACACTCATACCAAGACATCCAATTATCATAAGAAGCATCCTTCTGATATAATAACCAAACATACTATATAACATATTTTGATTACTAATTAAGGTTGCAGATACATTCCAATTCTGTAAACCATAACGCAAATGAATGACAAGCGTTGTAAATAAAATGGAAACGAGTGGAATCGCAATCGATAACAGAACAACTGTAATTACTTTGGCAAGCCCAACTCTTCGTTTTCCTTCCTTTGTCGTTTTTAATAAGCGTAACATTTTATGCCTACACTCTTCACTGAAAATAGAAGGCATTAGGAATAGAAAGAAAAATGAGAGAATAAAGGAAACAATATTTAAGGTCGAAAATAATTGCCGAAAACCATACATATTATCCACATACACTTTTAAGGTATTTAATTTTTTCGCATAGATTTCCTTTCTTATATTTTCTTCTTCTGGACTATTTGCAGGATTGATAAAATAAGAGGAATAATTATCTACCGTAAGAGATGCATTCAATTGATACAATTGATGTACCAAAGAGGAGAAGTAATCCGTTCGATGTGGAAATTCTTCATAAAATAAACTTTCATCTATTTCATCTATTTTTTGATACAATTCTTCATACGATAATTTCTTTCCATACCGTTCTATTACTTTATTTGGATCTACTTCACTTAATATATGATTGATTTCAAAATCGTGATCAATACGAAGTGAAAGTTCTTTTTCCAATAAATTACCTTTATAAAGACTTAGACTTTTATCTTCTATTGCAGTAAGTTCATAACCCCGAATTGGATTGCCACTAGAATCACTTACCATATAATTATGATTGTGTTCATCTAGCTTTGGTACGAAAAATGGTGGTAAAAGAATCATACAAAGCAATAGAAAACAAATTCCTTTCCTGTGAAATAGTTTTTTCACTTCATAGAAAACAAGCTTACTCATCTTACAACCTCTTTTCTTTTATCATATTCTAAAATTATGGGAATCAAACAGAATGGCAAAATCCCTGTTTTTAAAATGAACATCACATCATAAAATGTATGGTTGGCAATAGTAGAGGTTTCTACCAATAAATGATAACTAAAATGCATATATTCAATGGGTATGAGAGATTTCAAAGAAAATGTACCTACTTGAAAATCAAAGACAAATAAAGGAACTACCAATATCAAAAAACCAACAATTAAAGAGTGATAACTAGATTTCATCATTCTTGATAATAAAAGAGAAATCATAGAGATAAATAGACTACCAACGATAAACAAGCCTGTTACAATCCATAGTGTACTTTTCAATGTTAGTGTTGTAATACGATGTAGATAGGTCAAACTAATGCGGTTGAAAGGAGCATTCCAATCTGGTGTTCCCAAAATAACAGAATGAATGAGTAGAACTGCACCAATCACAACAATAGGAATGAATATTGCGAGTAAAATGGCGGTAATGATTTTAGCAGATGTCATCTTTCGTTTTCCATATTTTGTTGTTTTTAATAAGGAAATTGTATCATCTTTTTCCTCTTTATTAAACATAGAAGAAAATAGCATCAATAGATAAAAGCCCAGCAAAACACCAATTAGTTGCAAACTATCCAAAACACTTTTCATGATTGTAATTCCACCATAATAGAAATGATTTTCTTTTCGAAAACTTTGTTTCATCTGTTCATTTTCTCGTTCTATCTCAGGTGTCATTTCTTCATATTCTATTACCATTTCCCCATTTTCGTGGGTACCGATTTGATGGTACTCTCTTTTGTCAAAGTTCTCCCATTCTTGATTTAAAATATATTTTCCATAGTCAATTACACCAACCAATGTTTCTGTATCTACATTTTGAATGTTATCATCAGATGGAAAAGGATCTAAATAATAAACTTTGCAATCTCCTTTGGTATCTTGGTATTGATAAATGCAATCATATAAGTCTGCATTTTGACGCCAATTTTCTCCATAGGTTTCAATCATTTTACTTTCATCTAGTATAGAGTCCAGATAAGCAGGATAACGTTCATTGTAGGTATCAATCTGCTTTTGTAACCAAGATTCTGTAATTTCTCCCGCATACTCTTTCTCTCTTTTGATATTACTTTTTAATGCATTTATTCCTGCAATGGATGCACTATCATGAATACTAATCCAAGTTGGAATCACAACAATCGCAATTAACAAAATGAGATAGAGTTTATGCTTTCCCAATTTATGTAATTCTGAAATTATTAATGAGAACATTCTGATACCCCATTTTGATTGCCCCTATAATAGTTAATGGGTAATAAAAGAATCCAAAATAAAGTAGAAATCGACAAAATAAATGGCACATTATAGAAGGTATAGTTTCCAATTGAAGATACTGTTCCATATAGATAACTATCAGCATGCATGTATTTAAAAGGATGTAAGTATTTGAGGAAAAAGGTATCCACATGAAAATCCAGTACCAATAAACCTAATATCAAAATGGTAAAACCAACCATTAAAGAATGATAACTAGAATGAAATATATTAGATAAGGTAAGCGCAAATACAGCAATTGTAAGAGAACCTACAATATAAAGACCACTCATCATCCAAAATACATCTCGTGTTGTAAAATGGGTAATAATACTGGACAGTTCAAGGGTGAAAGAAGCTTTCCAATCGGGCATTCCAAAGACCAAAATATGTGTGAATAAAACAAAACCAATACAGAAAAGAGGAACCACAATACCCACCAATAAAGTGGTCAATATTTTAGCGCTCGTCAGTTGATACTTGCCTTTTTTGGTGGTTTTGATAAGGGACATGACACCATTTTTTTCTTTACTAAACATTGAAGAGAATAATAGTAATAGGAAAAGTCCTAGTGGTACGCCTGTTAATTTTAAGGTTTCGATGATACTCCTGATTATATAAGTTTCCCCATAGTAAAAGTGTTTGGTCTTATGAAAACCTTGCATTACGAGATTATTTTCTCTTTTCTCTTGTGGAGTAATAAGCGGTCTTACATAAATCGGATTTCCATAAAGGTCATATCCTTTTTGCCCTTTTCGATTATAGTCTTGATATCCTTTATTTAAGATAAATTCTCCAAACGAAATTGCTTTTTGATATTGTCCTAATATCACACTATTTTTCGTTTTACGAATATTGATATCATTATAATAAGTAGGACATGCATCACTTGTTCCTGTTTGGTATAGATATTTTTCTTTATAAATACAATCGTACAATTCTTGATTGTTGCGCCAATTTTTCCCATATACTTCTTCCATTTTTGCTTCATCTAAACTACTATCTACAAAATCTATATATAATAAATCATATTGTTCTTTGGCTTTTTCTAACCATGATTCTGTTACTTCGCCACTTGGCGCTTTGATGGATTTTAATCTTTCTTGTTCGTCTTTGATTCCCCCTATATGGTCTCCACTATCGGTTAAAGGACTATATTTGGACAATTGATAAAAGGTAATGCCTGTTGGAATGAGTAAGAGAGCTACAAATACAATAACATAGAATTTATTGCGAAATAGTTTTTTGATTTCTGTTCCAATTAATGAGATCAAATGGATTCACCATCCTGAAAATGATATAAATATAAATCATTCAAATTTGGTTCAATTACTTCTCCATTTTCTAGTTTTTGATCACTAATCACCCGTAATGTAGTCATTTCCTTTCCCACTTTTTTACTGACAATTGTACCATTTTGGATATTGGAAGCTTCTTCATTTGGGATATGTAATAGGTATACTTTTCCTTGCATTTCTTCTAATAATTTTTCTGGTATATCATGGGATATGATATTGCCCTCTTTCATAATGATAATTTGATCCGCAATTTCACTGATATCACTTACAATATGCGTAGATAAAATGACAATTTTTTCTTGACAAATAGAACTGATGATATTTTTAAAATGCATACGTTCTTTTGGATCTAAACCGGCAGTTGGTTCATCTAAAATTAAGATTTTAGGATCATTGAGTAACGCAACGACAATCCCAAGGCGTTGATACATCCCACCAGATAAGGTTTTGATTTTGGCTTTTCTTTTATCCTCTAAATGGACGAGTTTTAATAATATATCCATTCTTTCTTTGGCATAGGATTTATGCAATCCTTTTAATGTTGCCATATACATTAAAAATTCCTCTACCTTAAAATTCGGATACATCCCCAAATGTTGTGGCATATAACCAATATCACTTAAGTATGCCTCCTTCAATTTACGAATCGGTTCTCCGTTGTATAAAACTTCGCCACTGGTTGGATTGATGATATCCACAATCATCCTCAGCATGGTTGTTTTCCCACTTCCATTGGCACCTAGTAAGGCATTCAATCCTGGTTTTAGTGTAGTTGTGATAGAGTCGACAGCAATTTTATTGCCATAATGTTTTGATAATTTATTTAAGGTTAATTCCATAATAACCCTCCTCCTTCTTGTTCCATGACCTTGATATAGCGTTTACTCATAAAAATTCCATATAAGAAACTAATGGTAATGATAATGAGTTCTATTCCTTGTTTTGGATTTTCTAATAGATAACTACATACCATATAGGATAGTAAATTGCTGGTGAGAAATCCTGCCATAAAAAGAAAACTATTTTTAAAGCGAATATTAAAATCTAAAGTAAACGAAATGGCTAGGAAAAAGGGAAATGCACCGTAAAAGAAGACGGTAATAAAAGCATGATTGCTCATAATGGTTGCATAAATACTAAGTAAAAATAAGACGAATAAATTGATACTACTCATAAAAATCATTTTATATAATAGAACTTGCTTCGAAGTAAGCCTACATACATTTTCAAGTTCCCATACATTATAATTTAAATTGCGAAACCATGTGATTAACATGAGTCCTGCAAATAAAATACTGGTAAATGATAAGAAGTATAATTTATCATTATGAATCGCTGTTTGGGTAACAAAAATAGAGAAAATGCATAAAATTATTTCTAATAGAAACCATCTTTTTTCACTATATTTCAAAATAGTAATAAATTGGTTGATTTTTGAAACTTCATATTTGTGATTGTTGTTTAAATATTTTTTACATTGCTCCAGTGTGAATTGGATATCTTCCTGACGCGGTTCTTTGATTTTCCACTTTTCTAATTCTTTTTTAATATTCACGCCAATCACTCCTTTCTAGTATGGCTGCAAGCTTTTTCATTCCTAAACGAAGTCTTGTTTTTACAGTACTTTCTTTTTCATTTAAGATATAAGCAATTTCTTTAATTTTGAGCTCTTGATAATATCTCAAGAGAATGACATCTTTTTGTTCATCGCTTAAACACGCAATCGCCTCTTGTATTTGTATTTCCTTTTCTTTTTGAAGAACGACTTCAATTGGCAATTTATCTTGACTGGAAACTTCTATCTCTTCTTGTTCTCTTTGATAAATCCTAAAATAATCCATACATAAATGATACGCGATTCGATAAAGATAATTTTCAATTTTGGTATCACTCGGAAGAGAAGATAAGTGTTTCATAAATCTTAGAAATGTTTCCTGTGTGAAATCCTTTGCAATTGTACTATTTCTGAGTCTACGGAGGAGATACGAATAAATTTTTGGATAGGTAGATTCAATTAGTCTTTCTAATTGTTGTTCATCTCCATTTTGAATACGCATTAATACACCCATAACATCCTCCTCACCTATATAACGGATATTGTATCAAAAAAGTTTCATTTTGTTTCCTTTTTAGCAAATAAATTTTACAAATAATTCATTAAATGAAAAAAATACTATGAAATTCATAGTATTGAAAGATATCTTCACAAATAGAGCAAGTGAGAAAATCACTAAATTTTAGTGAAAATTACTTTATTTTAAAGGATATTGAATGTTTATTGGTTATCGCATTATACAGGGTGATTTCTTTTCCCTATTCATTATCCTCTAAAAAGTAGTTCACTAATTTTTCATAGTTATCTTGACTATTTAAACAAGTATCTATTAAATAACCTTTTTCATTATTCGTTTGGTATTCTTTAATACCTCTTATATAAAAATCTTTATTTCTATCTTCAATAAAAAATGGCATTATATCATTATACAAACATTCTCTAAACATTATCATTCTTCCAACGCGACCATTTCCATCTTGAAAAGGGTGAATTTTCTCGAATCTAACATGAAATTCAATGATATCTTCTATTCTTTTCTTATCTATTTTATCATACCATTCTAATAATTCTTTCATATCACTTTCTACATTACTTGGTGAAGATGTTATGATATTACCAACAAAGTTCTTTTTCTTTTTATACTCTCCAACATTAAACCATTCTTTTTCACTATCAGTTAAAGTTCCATCTTTTAAAATAAAATGAAACTTTTTAATCATCGCTTGAGATAACTTATCATCAATCGTATCTAACATATATTTAAATAAAGTAAAATGATTCTTTGTTTCAGTAGCGTCTTTTAATACAATAACTTTATCTTTGCTTGTTAAAATTGTTCCAGTATCATAAATACTTGCAGTTTCATCAGGTGTTATTGTTGATCCTTCAATATGATTTGTATTATACGCAAAATCAAGTTGAGTTTTATGATATAAACTACCAGACAAATTCATGTTTTTTTGTTCAATCAATACTTTTTTTATTTTACTTATCTTCATATATTTTCTTCTCCTTGTATTTATATTATAGCATGTCGCAGATTATATCCGCAACCTAACTTTACTGTTTTTTCACTAATACTATAAGGAAAATTTTTTATGCAAAAAATTGAAATAATTGAAGGGAGTTCTCCTTTGCGTAATTATTTCATTCTACTATATGATACCACTTGACAAAGCATAACCAAGCCATTTAGAAAGATTGAACATGTAATGACATAATATACTTTTTATCTTACATATAATTACTGGATCAATTTATAAATTGGTGAATCTGTTATACTTGCAAGTTTATGTTGAATAAATATCTTTACTCTACCAAACTGAGCAGTATCAATAATAGCTGTTGCTCCATTGTCCTCGTAACCTAAAATAGCATAAGAAAGTCCTCCAAAATTGGAAGGTTTCAACATTCCTTTCGCATTTTTTACAACGGGTTGTACACCCAAATCATAGATTCGCCATGTATCAGCCTCTGCACTTAAATTTAAATATGTTTTATGTTCTTCTTTTAGAATATCTACATTTACATCATTCAAATATTTCCAATCTGCAACTCCTAACAATATATTTGTATGATCCATAAAGAATACATTTTCAAGTGGTATTTGATTTGGAATTGAGTATACTCCGTATTGATTTTTCTCCCAATTATTTTGTTTTCCTTTTCCTACTTCGATATGTGAGTGTACTCCTGTTGCATTCCCTGCATTCCCCATATTTCCAATTTGGACACCTTGTTTTATAATTTGTCCAACATAACAGTTAATGGTATTGTCATGTCCACATAAGAAAGTAACATAATCAATTGTTCCATCTGAGAGTCTTACTTTTTCAATGGATTGCCACCATACAAAAGCATATGTTCTATTAATATTCACACATCTCACATCTACTGGTGCATAATAAGGATACCGAATTCCTGCTCTTAAACCTCGAATATCATTGGCTTCACTTCCTTTGTGGGAATAAGTTTCATTCGCACCTTGTGTACAATACCAATCTGTAAAAGGACATAATACATCTTGGATTCCATTTCTTCTACTTGTATCACCCTTTTTCACAAGAATCACCTGTATTCATTTTTTCAAAATATTTTTTAAATGGTAAATGAATTCCTACTTCTCCTAAATTTTCATAAATAGAAATACCTTCAGTTGCAATACAAACAACTGCACTTCCGATTAGAAACAAATTAATCTGCACAAAATAGTCAATTACAAATCCTAATAATAGTGCAATCACCCATGCGATTTTTTTGATATACCCATCTCTTGAGATAGACGAATTTACTTTTTTATGTTTAAATGCTTTTAAGTATCCAGTAATCACATCCATAAAAATAAATATTCCACATAAGAGAAATAATGTTTTAGGTTCATTTACATTCATTAATTTTTCTATAAATTGTTCCATATATTTTCCTCTTTTCTATGTAAAAGATGTATTCGCGAATTCCTTTTCTTTTACATAAAAATCATATCACTTTTTTCACTGGACTTTCACTGGACATAAGTCAAATTTATGAAAAAAATTTAGATTTTATTCTAAATTTTTTAAAATTCCACACTGCAATTCTATTTTGCAATCACTTCTATATCTAAATGGGTTAATATTTCCTATATGAGTATCATCATTTGATATATCATTGCCATCACTATCTGTAATAGATATGATGTTGCCCCACGCATCATAGGTATATTTTGCAACATAATTATGAAGATTATCTAAAATTGCAATAATGTCATTTTGATTATTCTTAATATAATAATAAGTTTCATCATTATATTTGAATCCTACTAATCCATCTACTTCATTACGTATATAGTATAACACATCATTACCCGTTTTTTCAAATATAAAAAGAACTTAGATTTTTCTCTAAATTCTTAGTACTCTTCATAATATCTTTGATTATGTGGTAAAATATATTTTTCATCAAATACAACACCCATTTTCAATAATTCTTTATATTGTGTTTCACTTTCATAATAAATTTCACATATTTCTTCATGAGCAACTGAATAAAACCAGCAATATCCATTTTTAAAAAATGCGATATCTTCTGGATATAATGGATGTAACCATTGATAAAAAGAATCGTTTTGAAGTAATAGAGTTTTAATTGATGAATCAAATTTATAAAAATATACATCAAATAAATCATTATTTGCGCATACCTTTGAATAAACCCAATATGCACCTTTTCTTTTTTTAAGAAGGCTTCCTTTTAAATTATTATTGAAATTATCCATCAAATTACTAAATTTTCTAAATTCTTTTAAATTTTTCAAATATAAATCTTTTCTAACAATAAACATCACTGCATCACATTGTGTTGATGAGTACTCTATTAAATTTCTATAAATTTTTCCTTTTATTTCTCGAATTACATACATAAATAGGTTCCTTTCTATGGGTTTCCATAAAACCATATGTGTCTATGTGAATCTCTATCCGGATGATAATGCCAATAATATACATGATTTGGTTTTTTGTTTTTATCAATTTCTGGTCCAATAAAAATTCCAAACCCAATTGCAACAGATAAAGCAGAATTTTTATTATCACATATGACATTTCCACCAAGTTCTACATGGGTTTGAGATTCGCCAATTGTTAATCTTTTGCCTGTTATTATATCCGTTTTAGATGGATTAAATTTAGCAGTTGTACATGGTTTAGATTCTTCATATGATGGAGCATATGGTACGATAGGTTTAACATCTACATCTGTCTTTGTATCCTCTTTTGTTTTTATATCTAGTTTTGGTGGATTATAATAAGGATTACTTATTGCATCTGTTATTCCCACTGCGACTGTTTCTACTGCCTTTTTTGTTCCAACATAAGCACCATAAGCTAATGCAGCACCAAATACAGCTTTTGCAAAAGGTATAAGGAAAGGTAATACAAAATTACCATTTATATCAATATTATTGATAGGATTATTTAAAGTGTAAGCATATGTATTATGAGAGAGTATATTCCCACCTATCTCTCCACCATAGGAATCCGCATTAATAAATCTACCCCATACAGGATTATAATATCTGCTATTTAAATAATATAAATTGGTTTCTTTGTCATAATAATAACTTCTATATCTAAATGGATTGATATTCCCTATATGAGTATCATCATTTGATACATCATTGCCATCACTATCTGTAATAGATATGATGTTGCCCCATGCATCATAGGTATATTTTGCAACATAATTATGAAGACTATCTAAAATTGCAATAATATCATTTTGATTATTCTTAATATAATAATAAGTTTCATCATTATATTTGAATCCTACTAATCCATCTACTTCATTACGTATATAGTATAACACATCATTACCCGTTTTTTCAAATATAATAGATGTCCCCTCTACATAATACTCTGTCTTTACATTATTGATGGTTTTAGAAGTTCTAATCAATCTAAATTTAAAAAATGACTAAATAGTTATTCAGTCATTTCATTTGATTACCAAATCCAATCTGTATCTTCATGCGTTGGTACTTTCCAACCATCATCGGTTTCAAAAACATGATAAAATATAGAAAGTTTAAAACTACTTATATACCCATAGTATCATATTTTTCAATCTATTTTGTCTCAATATAATACCAATCATTATATATATTCAGTATTTTAGTAGCAATATGTGTATATTTATATTTCTCAATATCAAAAATCAAAACAATTGATTGACTTAAACCAATCATAGAATTTACCATAAATTCTACATTATTATATTCCTTAGACACATAAGTAATATTTAGTTTTTCCATAATTTTTATGCAATTAAAATACTTGCTTGAATTATTTGAAATAATCACGGATTCTTTTTCATTATTTTCTAATAATATCATATAAGAAGTATTAGATTCTTTCTTTATTATAATTGTATCTACGTCAATCAATTCGTTAACAGCATTCTCAAAAAGCAAGCGATTATCCTTAAACAATTCTATAATTTCAGTATCTTTCACTCTGTTGCCGAAGTGTGCAGTAAAAATGCCAAACACTAAGAAATATAATATTGCTAATATCATTATTATTGTAATTGTCAAGCTAAATCCTGCAACAAACCATTGCTTCTTTTTCACATTAATCACCTTTATTTCCCACTATAATACATATCAATACCTTTTTTAATCCATTCGTGGTCATTTTTATCATCACAATAATATGGCGGTTCAAATATTCTAATACTTATTCCGCATTTTGCGAATCCACCACCTATGTACAATAATGTTGGAGAATATCCCATTTGTGATCCAATAATAGCATAATGGATATTACCAAAATCTTCAGCAGTTGTTATTTCCCCATTGTATAGAAATTGACCTGTTGCCCCCAAAAATGGTGCATCAATGTCTCTTTCCCAATTTTTTTCAAGCTTATAATCCCAATCCCCTTTTGATTTTTCTTTTTGATAAAAATAATTCATAGATGAAGGTGGTGAAACAGAATTTTTGATTATCGTTGCCTGTGCTACATTTCGAATCAAAGTTTTATCTAAAACTTTTGTATAATTTGGTAATGTTTGGGGTGCCGCAATCTTTTGAACTTCTTTTTCTACATTTTTTAGAGAATTAGAAATATTTTTCCCTATATTGATGATAGATTTTATTATTCCAAATCCAGTCACATCAGAATTTATTATTGGATTATTACTACAGTATACATATAAATTGTGTGAAATAATATCTTTATTACTATTAATATAGTTATCACAATTTAAAAATCTACCCCAAACTGGATTATAATATCTGCTGTTTAAATAATATAGATTGGTTTCTCTATCATAATAATAACTTCTATATCTAAATGGATTGATATTTCCTATATGAGTATCATCATTTGATATATCATTGCCATCACTATCTGTAATAGATATGATGTTGCCCCACGCATCATAGGTATATTTTGCAACATAATTATGAAGATTATCTAAAATTGCAATAATGTCATTTTGATTATTCTTAATATAATAATAAGTTTCATCATTATATTTGAATCCTACTAATCCATCTACTTCATTACGTATATAGTATAACACATCATTACCCGTTTTTTCAAATATAATAGATGTCCCCTCTACATAATACTCTGTCTTCACATTATTAATTGTCTTAGAAGTTCTAATTCCATCTTTATTGTATTGATATTCTACTGTGTTATTTGCATCAACATATTGGTTTAATTGTCTTCCATTTACCCAATCTAATGTGATATTTTCTCCTATGGTAAGTGGATTTCCTATTGCATCATAAGTTATTATGTCATTATTAAATTTGGTTAATTGATCTTTCCAATTTGAATTATTATATTGATAACTATCTTGAGCTACTAGATTATTTGTACCTAATTCATATACCTTTTTAGATAATAGATTTCCTAAGCTATCATAGGTATATTTTATCGTTTTATTTAAAATATAATTATCTTCTTTGATAAGTTCATTGTAATCATCATAATAGTATCTATTCTCTAATACACCATTATAATAAATATGTGTAATATTATCTAACTTATCATACTTATAAGAATAAACATCATTTTCTATTTTTATTTTATTGATTAACAAAGAAGTTCTCCTACCATTTGTTAAATACTCGTAAAATATTGGAATAACATGATTTAAACTTTTATAATCTAATCTTCCTAAATTATCGTAATAATAACTTACCCCTAAATCACCAAATATTTGCACTTTTGTAAGAGCATCATCCTTATTGAACGTATTTACCACTTCGGTATATTCTGTTCCATTTAAAATGTACTTCTTACTAATAATATTATCGTTAGAATCATATCCATACTTTACTTTAAATCCGTTATTTGCATACTCATATAACCGTTTACCAGAATCATAGTTTATTTGTATTGAAGTCTTTTTTATTTGTTTTCTCTTAACAATCTTTCTTTTCAAAAAAAAGAATCTCGATAGTCTATTTACAGACCTCTTAATTCTTTTAACACTCTATAATTTTCTATTAGGAATTTCACCATAATAATTTTTTAACGCTATTTCCGCATGAAAAGAATCAAAACCTTTACCCATTTTTTTTATTTTTTCTAAAACATTTATTGCATACTTAATATGAATTTCATGTCTTAAAGAGTTACAAGCTGCCGAAACTTTTATGTTTTCCTGTTCAACATTCATTAGATCATACATTCCTTCTTCAAAATATTCTTCCTTTTCATGAGTTATTATAAACTGATTAAATTTTTTTGCAAGTACATTATTTTTTTTATAATTATTTTTTTCCATACAAAATTTCATACCTTCGATGTATTCAATATATTTTTGGATAAATTGCTCTTTTGTTAAAATTTCTCTTTTTTTCATAAGTTACATTCCTTTCTCAGTCTATAAATATCCGTAGGAAGCAAGTATATTACTTATCCTTAAATAGTTCAATTACTTTTATTCCGAATTCATATTGTGAATCAAACGACTTTCCTGTAAGATAATCTCTAACTCTCATAGTAGAATCAACATTGTCTTGTATACTACTATAATATCCACTAATTTTATAATGCAATTCTTTACTGATTTCAGTAATATTATTCACATTATGTATCATTTTTGGATCAAAGCCACTTTTCGTTATTTGACTTTGTTCTACGATATGGTGATATTGGTTGCCTGGTGCTGGTTTTGGTAAATTTTCTTTCAATTGTGAAAACGTATCATATCCCTGTTGAGCTGCATCCTTTGTCTGAGGATTTAATAATGCTGTTGCTGCATATCCTAAGCTGCCTACTGCAAGGCCTACAAGTGCTCCACCTACTCCACCTGTTGTAGCACCTTTAATAACTTCTGAAGATTTTACCTTTCCTGTTTTTGCTTTTGACTTAGCTGCGCCTACCATTCCGCCAGCAATTGCTCCTGCAACTCCTCCAATAATTACACAGCCTAATATTATACCAAATTGTCCACTTGGATCACACATATTTATTGGATTATTACTTACATAAGTATATAAATTGTAACTATTTATATCTTTATTTGCACCTAAATCAGAATCTACATTTAAAAATCTACCCCATACAGGATTATAATATCTACTATTTAAATAATATAAATTGGTTTCTTTGTCATAATAATAACTTCTATATCTAAATGGATTGATATTCCCTATATGAGTATCATCATTTGATACATCATTGCCATCACTATCTGTAATAGATATGATGTTGCCCCATGCATCATAGGTATATTTTGCAACATAATTATGAAGACTATCTAAAATTGCAATAATATCATTTTGATTATTCTTAATATAATAATAAGTTTCATCATTATATTTGAATCCTACTAATCCATCTACTTCATTACGTATATAGTATAACACATCATTACCCGTTTTTTCAAATATAATAGATGTCCCCTCTACATAATACTCTGTCTTCACATTATTAATTGTCTTAGAAGTTCTAATTCCATCTTTATTGTATTGATATTCTACTGTGTTATTTGCATCAACATATTGGTTTAATTGTCTTCCATTTACCCAATCTAATGTGATATTTTCTCCTATGGTAAGTGGATTTCCTATTGCATCATAAGTTATTATGTCATTATTAAATTTGGTTAATTGATCTTTCCAATTTGAATTATTATATTGATAACTATCTTGAGCTACTAGATTATTTGTACCTAATTCATATACCTTTTTAGATAATAGATTTCCTAAGCTATCATAGGTATATTTTATCGTTTTATTTAAAATATAATTATCTTCTTTGATAAGTTCATTGTAATCATCATAATAGTATCTATTCTCTAATACACCATTATAATAAATATGTGTAATATTATCTAACTTATCATACTTATAAGAATAAACATCATTTTCTATTTTTATTTTATTGATTAACAAAGAAGTTCTCCTACCATTTGTTAAATACTCGTAAAATATTGGAATAACATGATTTAAACTTTTATAATCTAATCTTCCTAAATTATCGTAATAATAACTTACCCCTAAATCACCAAATATTTGCACTTTTGTAAGAGCATCATCCTTATTGAACGTATTTACCACTTCGGTATATTCTGTTCCATTTAAAACATACTTCTTGCTAATAATATTGTCGTTAGAATCATATCCATAAGTAATTTTAAAATTGTTATTACAATACTTATATAACCGTTTACCAGAATCATAGGTATATTTGATTGTATTTTCATTGGATTTTATCTTTAATAAATCTCCATTATTACCATAGAAGTATTCATACGTATCATTCATCTTATTTACTTTCTTAATACGATCAAATTCATCATATTCATAAGTAATGGAATCATCATTTCCATAAATAGAAGATACTAAATTACCATTGTTTTCTTCATAATTATTGGTAATTAAGGTAATATTATCTCCTATTTTTACAGATTTCATATTTAAGAAGTTGTCATAGATAAAATGATATACTCTATCTTGTTGGGTAATTTCTGATAATAGATTTTGATTATTGTAAGTATAGCCTACACTTCTATCTTTCGTTGTAATGCCAGTTAACTGTCTTTTATCGTTATAAACGTAATTTGTTGTTTGATTTTTGGCATTAGTAATTGAATTTAGAAGACCTGTTGTTGTATCAATATCATAGCTTGTTTTATGCATTCTTGTATCTGTTATACTTTTGATATATTTTCCATCTTCTGTATATTCACAACTGTTTTCAATAAATTCTGCAGTTGCAACTGGATCAGTATAAAGTACTGAATTTGTCAGAGCTTCTAAATAAAATTCAAAATTATAATTTCCTTTTTCTAATTCTTTGAAGTGTAAACTATTGTTATCATTATATAAATATAAATTATTTGCCTTACATTGAATACAATAACTTCCATTTTCATTTTTAATAAATGTGAATAAAGAATACTCATTATTATTATCTATGAACTCTAACTTATTATCACTTAAAGTTAAATATTTTTGCGAAATAATAGAGTGTGATATTCTAAAATAATCATGAGTACCCGTAAGTATTGTATCAAAAATCCATGAATCGTGATTACATAAATCTTCTACTAGTGATATAGAATTATCAATTAGTCTAATATACTTTTCGGTTCCTTTTAATCTGATTCTATAAGTTTCTTCAGTAACATATGTCTCTTGTCCTCTATTTACAATTCTAGTAATGCGTGGATTACCAAAAGAATCATATTCCACTTCATTCGAAATTCCTGTTTCTGATACTCCTTTTAAAACTCTATCAGTAACAATATTATCATATTCAAATGTAAAATTCTTACCCTTAGGATCAAACATACCAATCAATTGATTGTTTTTATCATACTTGAATGAACTCGAATCTTTGTTTAAATTCTTTGATAAAATCACATTCCCGTTTTCATCATAATCATAAGTTACACTTCTAACATCCTTAAATAAATTGATATTGGTAATATAGAAGTTATTAGCATTCATAGATTGTAAAAATGACATATTTATTTCTTTGAAATCAAATGGTGCTGTAAAGGTACAAGAATAATACTGCCATTCCTTTTCATTCGGATTAAATGGTTTGATATAAACATCATCAGTTCCAAATTCTGCTACAGGGATAAATCCAAATATAATATTGTTATAAGTTCCATAATACATTCCTTCTCCTGCCACTAAGCCTTCATTTTTATACCAAAATGACAATGTGTAAATATCTCCTGCTTTTCCTTTTACATTAAATGTTTTAGAAAAAGTACTAGATACTTCTGGATTCATGCTTACTTTTAAAGCTTTTTGATTGTCTGTAACATTGATTATTTCAAAAACATCTGCAACAGGAATATCAGTATCATCTTTGAATTTTGTTGCACTTAAATCCCATGAGGAAAGGCCTTCTGAAAAATCAGAATTTTCTATCATATTATAATTATTAGCAACTTGTCCTTCTTCTAACTGAATGTCATCTATATAATAAAGGTCTCCCTCAAAGAATCCAATATATAAATTACTTGTAGCATCACTTGGATAAAAGATTGTTACATCATGTCTTTCAAATGCACCTGCTTGACTTGTTTGTTTAATATTGTCGCTGAATGTTATTACCATAGTTCCATTATTATCCATATAATATAAACCTAAAAGCATCGGTTGATATAGTGCTTTTACATAAGCACTTAATGTATAATACTTTCCTTTTGAAACTTCAATTTCTTTATATGCTCCTTGGTATGCACCTGTTCCAAGCTGTACTTTTAAACTTCTATTACCACTATTGGCATAATCCGAAGATGTAACTACATGTGAAGCCCCTTATGCAATAAATTCTGTTTCCATTTTTTCAAAACTAGAATCTTTGATATAGTTTTTTACGTATTTTAATGGAATCTGATTTTCCAATAATTTATTTGAATATGTATTTACACCTCGAATAGATTCTCCATATTCTAATTTCATCCCATAAGCATTTGTAATATCATTATGATCTTTTAGACTGCTCATAGAAATAGGATTTCCATAAGAATTATAAACAATCGTTTGTACTTTATTTTTAGAATCTGTAATGGTTGTTGCATTAAAACCATATGTTACTTCATAGAAGGTACCCATTGTATTATTAAGACCATATTCTGTTATTTTCTTTACTTTATATGGACTCTGTTCATAATAGGTATATTCTAGTTTTTTACCTGTTACATCTGTAATACTAGAAATCAAATTATTGGAATAAGTAAGCGTAGTTGTTCCTTGAATACTTACAATACTTGTAATATTACAATTTTCATGATTTAAAGTTACTACTTGATCAGGACTTGTAACTGTAATTGCACTAACTCCATAAGTAAGGTTAATTGCTTGATTATTTGCATCTACTACTTTGGTAATTCTATGATTTGTATCATAGGTAATACTAATTTTATTTCCACTGACATCTTTGATTTCAGTTAAATAACTATATTTACCACTTTTTACAAATTTTTTCTGATTGCCATTCTTATCTTTCATGATATAAGTATTTGTACTTTTTTCAATTTCCAAACCTAGACCATCTTCATCAAAATAAGTATTTTCATATGTGGTTGTTACAAATCCACTAGAACCATTTTCATTTTGTTCATATTTTACTTTTTGATTTAAGAAATAATGAATGGTCCCATCTTCATCTACATATGCTAAATAATTTCTGTTGTCGATTTCTTCTTCTTGAATGGTTTGCAATAAATTAAGGCGATAACCAATTCCATATCCAAGATTTTGATTTAAAACAACATCGTTGGTATTATAGACCAATTTTAAACCAACAGGCAATTTTCCACCGATAGTTGCACCAATATCAAATACACCTGTTAGATTTCCATTATAGGTATTATGATAGGTACTACCCTGACTGAAACTTTGTTGGTTATAATCCATATAACTTTCTAATCCGTTTTGATTTCGATAAGTAATTTCTAATATTGGTTTCGGATTATCCCCTGTTACAGTATTATTTTTTGAAAAAAACATAGGAATAATATCTGTACGATATTGTTCTGTATTTGCTTTTAACATAATACCATAATTAGGTGTTCCTGTGTACCATTTTTGCACTAAACTTGTAATATCAGTACTTGATCCAAAAGGACTAATAACACCATTTTCTTGAAAGTAATTTCGGTTACTCTCAAAAGTTCCTTCTATTCTACTAGAATCATATTTGTTGTTCATTGTATTCCAATTTGCGGTTGATTCATTCCAGTCCTCTGTTACACGATAAATATTCACAAAATCCTGCTCCAATGAATTCGTAAAATCTGGATACCCAGTTAATTCTAGTTGTGCATGAGTGATATAACTTCCTGTTCCAAGCACTGGTAAATCAAATTTGATTAAAGAACGATTGATAACATCTACACCATTTACTTTTTCAACACCTACTTTTAAATAGGCACGATTGTTTCTATCTACCCCTGTATCTTCTGGATAAATATAGGTATCATAAACACTGTTTTCGTTTTTATCTCCTACAATTGTTGGATCAATTACAACTGGATAAGTAATATTTAGATTATTTAACCAATCTTGATCCACAACTAATCTTAATACATATTCCTCTTCTTTCTTTTCCAAAAGGTAATGCACATTATGATTGATAATATCATTAGAATCAGACATATAAGGTGCGTCCATATAGAAAATTGTGTTTCCATCTTTACTTGCACAAATTCTCTTGTCATCTATTATATGTAATTCCATATTTGTTCTTATAATAAATTCTAGTGCATTCACATCTGCATTTTTATTATGTAACACAATAGATTCTTTTACCTTTGTAGGCAGTACTTGATAATCTAAATCCATATTTTCTAAAATGTTTTTGTAACTTATTCTATCTTCTAATATTGATTTATTCGGATTCTTTTGAATGCTGAAATCACCATGCGTTTTGAGTCGAATATATAAGTAATAATCTGATGTTGCCATTTGAAGCAGGACATCACTAGGATGTAGGCCAAACCATACTTTATAATCATTATTTTTGTTATGATAATAACTATTTTCTAAAACTAAAGTATTATCAATTTCCTCGTACTTACCATTTTTCAGAAAATGGATTGGTTCTTCATACATTCTAGCAATAATTTCGCCATTTTCCTGTAAAAAATGTTTTTCCCTATTTTTTCTTTTATCGATTAATTCTATTTCTTTCATGCTTTTTCTCCTCTCTATTTATCTTTCATAGCCTGCAAATTTGCTATTTTTTCTTTTACTTTAGGATAATAATATCTCCATAATGTGGATTCATCTTTTGATTCCTCCAAAGCAACTTTTTCAATTGCCTTTGTTACACTTAAACCATTTATCATAATCTCTTTAAATAATTTATACTCTATATTTTGAGATACATTTAATTTCAATGATATTTGATCCAATGACTCACTTTGAAGATATATCATGTCTTCTAGTTTATGTCTTTCCTCTAATAAATATTTTTCATACTGTTTAATCATCTTTAAACGATTTTCTAACAAATTTACTTCATACTTCATCTTTTCAGCATAATGAACTAAGTCCATTTTTCACCATGATAGATATGTAGAAAAGAACACTATGCAGTTCTTTTCCACATATAAACTTCAAATCGTAATGGTGTAACAGTATGGGTATGACTATTTAGTGTATGGGTATGTCCTTGGCCTCCGCCTTCTATTTTCAATTTACTTGCACCTTTATAATCCTCGTGCCACCAACCATTTGATTGCATACCCACACCTGATTTTCCAACACCACTATTTACCCCAGTAACATATAAATAATCTCCTTCCACCATTCCATGTTTATGTGCAGGCATTTGTGCAACCGTAATTGCAGTACTTCCTGTAGAATTTGTACTAGGTCCTCCAGAAGTATTACTTCCAGCAGTGTTTCCACCATTTCCAGCATATAAATAATAACCATTAATTCTTTCCCAAGTTCCCCCAAATAAGGTTGATGGATTTGTACTACTTATAGACATATATAAACTTCCAATTGGATAAATTAAATTGCATACAGCAGTTTTATCTAAATTATTACTATTGTCTTTTTCAGTGGTAATTGATTTTACTGTTAAATTTCCTTCTTCATCCAAACTGAACTTATTTTTTTTAGATGATATGCAATCTACTTTTGCACTATTTACCTCCAAATTGAGTTTATCTCCTGTCTTTGTAAAAGCATCCTTGAAATAAATGTCATCCAAGGTAAAATCACTACTAGTACCTGTTTCTGATGCAGTATTTACATCATCAAGAGATACATCCATTACATCATTAATTTCATTTTGATTTGTTAAATCCATAATACATTCACGTTCCTTTCTCTTGTACCGGTACAACTAAATCATAACCTTTTTTTCACTGGACTTTCACTAGACATTTTGAATTTTTTTAATTTCCTTGAAAAAATCCAATCAAAAAAAGGAATAAATGAGTGAAAATATTTTTTCCTCTCACTTATTTCCCCACTTAAAAGCACTTTTGCAACCCTAAAATAGCAATTAATGATACTTTTTTTTGAATATTTACTGGACAATTACTGGATATGCTATCAAATATTCAACATTTTCCGCATTTTAGTAATTCCTTTTTTGATACTTTTACTAATAGCCTGATGACTAATTCCTTCAATCTGTGCAATTTGTTCTAACGATAAATTTTGGAAGAAATATAAAATAATTCTTTTTCTTTGACAATATGAAAGAGATTCCATTACTTGAATGAAATCATGTACTAAAATATTCGTTATTACTTTATTCTCTAACAATTCTTGTTTTTGAAATGATCTATTATAAAGAGCTTCTTCATATATTTCTGAATGTTCAATATGACGCTCAAATTGGTGCAGCATTTTTAAATCATCTAATTCAAATTGATTCATTGCCTGATAAACCTCTGCATTAACTTCAATAGAATTCGTATGATACGTTCCATCTTTAAATTTTACAATAAAATGATTTTCCAGTTTTATTAATTCATAACAGTTATCTCTACATTTTCTCCTTCTTGGATGTTGATTCATGTTTTTCCCCTCCCATCAATTTTTTTTATAAATTTAATAGTGGAGGAGATTTATTTCTAAAATAATAAGATAAAAAAAGAACAGTTACAAATTGATAACTGCCTAATACATACAAACAATAACAACGTAAAATATATAAGTTAAAATATTTCTTCATAAGCATACATAAAATAATCATTCTTTAATATTAAATATAATGTTTAAGATAATACTTCTTAAAAAATCTTAACTACTATTTTATATTCCCATTATACTACAAAAAACGACAACAAAAAAAACTCTATTTTAATTAGACTAAAATAGAGTCATGCTGTTGACAAAGTAAATTTTGTTAATAGTCTTTTATAGAAAAAAGCAAAAAATTGCTTCTTTCAAAAAACTATTTTTTTCCATGTTCTATCTTTTTCCAAGTAACATTCTTTTTTAAAACTGCTTTAATAGCACACGGAATATAAGTAACTAAATAAAGTGGATTGTATAGAATAACCTTCCATTTTATTTTTGAATTAAATTCATATTTTTCCCTTTTTATCATATACCCTGTTACAAGCATCATCATAAAATAAATACACAGTAAAATAAAAATCATACGAATTGTAACAAACAAAATATCTTTTGCAGCAATCACTTGTATCAAATTTTGAATCAAAATAAAGGCGAGTCCAAGAATAAAAAAGACAAATGGTTTGACACCAATTTTTTCCTTTACAACACTACCATAATTGATAGAGTTCTTTTTCATAAGGGGAATATACTTTTTTCTAGAACTAAAATATCCTTTAATCCACCGAATTCTTTGATTGACCGTTTGTTTGTATTTTGTGGGTTGTTCATCATAAAAGATTGCATTCTCATTATAATAAGTAGGTATTGCGTTCATAATTGCATATAAGGATAATTCATAATCTTCTGTTAAACTATGAAATGGAAAACAGCTCCATTTTTCAATCAAACTACCATCTATATAATATCCTGTCCCTGATATAATCACATTGGCATTTTCCTTAATTCTTCTTAAATTTCCCAATGTATTAATCATAGAAAAGGTAAGACTTGAAGTGGCAGCAATCACATTATCATTCCCATTTTTAGGCATCCTGTACCCAGTTGCGATTGCATATCCTTGATGATAACTTTCAACCATTTTTTCGATATAATCTTCTTTTAACACATTGTCTGCATCAAAGATAAAATATAAATCGTATTTTTTTGGTAGAATCTGTTGAATCGCTTCCTCTAAAGCATAACCCTTTCTTTGCTTTTCTAGATTTTCACGTACAATTATTGTATTCTTATATTTATGACAGATGTTAACTGTTGGATCTTTTATTGTTTCAACAATAACATAGACATCTTCAGCATTTAAATGAAAAGTTTGTCCCTCAATACTTTTTAACAATGATTCAATTACTAAACTTTCATCTCTAGCAGGAATCAATATCGCAATACGTGGTATTCCCTTTTTTTGCTTTAAATCTAACTTATTTTGTTTTAAAACAATATTACTTTTGATATATAAATAAATTGCATATAAAATCAACAATATTCCGAATACTACCATAAACTATCCCTCATCTAAATGCACCATATTTGGAAAATACTTACTCAAAAATTCATCTGTGTAATATCGGTCATAGAATCTACCTAAAAATGTATAAGCTGGATAATTGTTTTTTCTTAATGTTTGACGAATGAGTGCTGACCAAGAAAGAAACATATTAAGAATCATAAATACAAGTAAAATCTTAAAACTTAGATTTCCTAAAATAGAAGGAATTTTTTCAATCAAAGAAGAAACAAATGGATAAATGACTTTCACGAATAAAAGTCCAAGCAATCCCCAAACGAGCATAAAAGGAAGTGTAGTTCTACCATTGATATTTAAAAATTTACCACTGTAATCCCAAGAGGTTGTATGGATAAATACTTCTTGCAAAAAACTAAGAATGTACTCAATCATTCCTCCTAAAACTCCAGCTCGAACGATGATTTGGTACCACTTATAATCTTTTTTTAAAAGAACATAAGACATGCAGGCTGCACCAAACCCATAAATAACATTAAATGGACCATAGATTACACCACGTCTTAAACTCCAAACAATTTCATGTGTGCTCATATAATTCGTAATCAGATTATAGATTTGTTCATAATAAGCACCCACGATAGAGCCAAATGAACCACCCCGCTGCAGAGCAGACGGGGTATCACAAGGTATGTTATCTATAATTCGCTGCAAGCAGCGGGGAATTAAACCCTTAACAATAACAGTTCACTGAACTGTTATTGTTTCGATTAAAAACACAAAAAATAATTTTTGAAAACAAAGACCTTCTGCAAATTTTGTTTTTTGATTACTTACTTCTTCCAAAAAATACCTCCATACCATCTAAATTGGTATATTCTTTACCCAGTAGTATAGCATAATTCAGAAAAAAAGCCAATTACTTCTTGGCTCTTCTATGAAAATGTAGCTCTATTTTTTATACCATTCACCTAGAAACATTTTATCATCATATCACATTATAAGAATTTACAACTAATGCAACTATAATTCTTGATATATCTCTTTCAATACCGAATATCGCATTTCAAGCAATTTTTTATAAAATTCTTTTCTTATATTGGAAATACAATCAATGGAATCAATAAACGAATCAATTTTTGGCATATCTATCTTTGGAAAAATTCTTTTCAACGATTGATTGCACGCTTCATTCTTTTTACTTTTGATATAAGAAAAGTACGCTATTCTATTCCCTTGTTCTTTGATACAAGAAAATATATTGAGTGCTAAATTCTTAATTTCACTCCTATCTAACGCAACTATATCAGCATCTTCTTGCATAGGGTTGAGACAAGAACCGCAATCATATATAGGAGCAAATGAAGTTTTATTTGTCTTTATATCTAGTAAAAAGCCCCAATTGGCATTGTGTCGGTCTGGATTTCCAATGAATGCATCAACAATAAACATATCCCAAAACTTTTCTTTGATAGTTTCCGTAGGAAGCAATTTACTTTCTGCAATTACTTCCATAATATCGGATAATTCTGTTCCTATTTTTTTATCAGGATTCGTACTAAGGGCAATACTTTCAAATTCATATAAAACATGATTTTGGTCTGTAAAATCCTGACAAGCACATACATTTTTTTCTTTCTCTTTATATTTATAAATTCCCAATATTGTATTTTGCGTTTCAAACCCAATCATTTGAAAAATATGACTTCCTATATACTCTGAAAAAGCATTATTGATATAAGAAATATTTTTATTTTTTTCACGAACTGGATCTGGAAATTTTACCAAATACCTATTAGCGTTATAAATTAAAGTCTTCTTTTTTTCGGAACCTTTATATTGATTCATTTCTTCTATACAATTTGTAAAGTCTACCATCTCAGCACCCCTTTCTATTTAATAAAACTTTTTAAATCTTTTCTCTATTCTTTCTTTTCCAAGTAGCCTTAAAAGTTCATATAAATCTGGTGTCATCGAACGAGTCGTCAAAGCAACACGAATGACAGTACTGATATCAGCAACACTTCCTTTATAAGCTTCGGGATTTTCTTTATAAGCTTTCATATCTGCACAATATCCTAATTTTGTAGTAAGCTCTTTGATTTTTTGGAACCATGTATCTTTATCATCTTGTTCATCATAATAATCCTCTATATAAGTTTTTAGGATTGTTGCAATCTCATTTTTATCTGTAATCTTTTGAAAATCATAAGTATCCATTTTTTCAAATAAGTCGTCATACATATAACAGATTTCATTTGGAATAGATGCGTAAGTTTCGTAATCCTTTCTTGGCTTTTTTTGCTCTCTTTCTATATTGATAATTTGTTTGAAATATTCAGGATCTTGTTCAATTAAATTTTTTAATACATCGGAATAGGTTTTTGACCATTCATAGGCGTTTTGATATAAAGTCTCTTTATCCATTTTAGAAATGATATTTTTAGAAATGTTATTTAGTTTCTCTAAATCAAATAAAGCACCACCGGATGAAGACATCTTTTTTGCCTGAAAGTCAAAATCGAGAAAAGACTTATCTGGATTCGCAGTATGCCATTCCTCATAATTGGAATTGATAATGGTCATCAAGGCTTCAATAACTGCTTCTACTGGATATCCTTTTTCCATATAATAACTCATTAAAGCTTCTGGATCTTTTCGTTTACTGATTTTACGTTTGATTTCACCATCTTGCTTTAAAATCAAAGGTGTATGAATATATTTAGGTGGTGTCCATCCCATTGCTTCAAATAATTCGATATGAACTGCGACAGATGGAAGCCATTCTTCCCCTCTTACCACATGTGTTGTATGCATAAAATGGTCATCAATAATATGCGCAAAATGATAAGTAGGAAGTAAGTTATCAGACTTCATGATGACGATATCTTGATCATTTTGATTGAGGTATAGTTTCCCTCTTACCAAATCATCAAACCAAAAACGATCATCAAAATTTCCATTGGAACGGAAGCGAATGACATAAGGTATTCCTGCTTTTATTTTTTCGATTGCCTCTTCTACACTCATATTTCTACAAGTTGCATACCGTCCATAGTATCCTGTTCGCATCTTATTTTTTTCCTGATTTTCACGCATTTGATCCAAGTGTTCTTTTTCACAAAAGCATGGATAAGCTCTTCCAATCTCAATTAAATGTTTGATACCAGCATGATAAATTTCTTTACGTTCACTTTGAATATAAGGTCCATAATTGCCTATCACCTTGCCATCATATTCATATTCGTCTGGTTCCATCCCATAATACCGTAGTACTTGCATAATAATCTCTACAGCTTGATCCACTTCTCTACTTTTATCGGTATCTTCATTTCTTAAGTAAAAAACACCACCAGATTTTTTTGCCATCACAAAATCAATTAAAGCAGCTTGAAAGTTTCCAATGTGAACAAAACCTGTTGGAGAGGGTGCGAAACGTGTTACACAAGCGTTTTCTTTTAGGTTTCTTGCTGGATATTCTTTTTCATAATCTTCCATTGTTTTTGTAATATTTGGAAAAATAAGGTTTGCTAAATCGTGATTTGTCATATCATCATGCTCCTTCATTCAATAATCACATTTTACTTTATTTTGCTTGATTTTTCAAGTAGATTCACAAGATTTGTTTGAAGAAAAATACCCTATGCAATATACACTTGTTGGAAAGTTTTGGAATTTGACATAATAAATGAGGCAATTACTTATATTTATATAGAGGATGTGAGTATTATGTTTTTACGGTTAATCCGTTATTTATTCAAAGATTTAACCTTCTTTACCGCGGCTTATTCCAATCAAATTTTTCCAGATCCTTTATCCAAGGAAGAAGAAGAAAAATATGTTGCACTTGCCCAAACAGGGGATAAGGAGGCTAGAAATTTACTAATTGAACACAATTTACGATTGGTTGCCCATATTGTGAAAAAATATGAACATAGAAAAGAAGATGCCGATGATTTAATTAGCATTGGGACGATTGGGTTAATCAAAGGAGTCGATAGTTTTTCTTATAAACATGGAACTAGAATTACAACTTACTGTGCTAGATGTATTGAAAATGAAATTTTAATGTACTTTAGAAGTGATAAAAAAAATAGTAAAAATATCAGTCTAAATGAACCTGTTGGTTTTGATAAAGATGGAAATGAAATTTCTTTTTTAGATATTTTAAAAACACCGAAACCAGATTTTGCTTTAGACATCCACAATCAAAATAACATTGACTTATTAAAAGAGTATTTTAATGTACTGAATGATAGAGAAAAAGAAATTATTACAAGAAGATATGGTTTAAATAATACCAAAGAGGTAACACAAAAAGAAATTGCAGAGGAAATGGGTATTTCTAGAAGTTATGTTTCTCGTATTGAAAAAAGGGCATTAACCAAAATGTTGAGAGAATTTATTAAAAACAAAAATCATACCTTTTGATGGGTATGATTTTCTATTTAATCCATATATTTATTCATTGATTTCATCATCTGATTGACTTGTTTTTGACTAGGGGTTCTACCCATCTGTGTCATCATTGCTTTAATCATTTGTTCATTGATTGGTGGATTTTTCTTCATATATTTTTTCATATAATTACGTGCAATAAAGAATCCCACAACTGCACCAGCAATAAAACCAACAACTACTTTTAATATATCTAAAAATAATGCCATATCATCTTCCTCTCTATCTTTATTTTACTAAATAATATGTATTCTTACAACTAATATTGATCATTATTACAAATTACTTCTCAATATCATTTAAAAAATCATCAATTGTCATAATTTTATCATCAATTGTTTCTAATGAAATATTTTCTTTTTCTATTACTTTTTCTTCTTGTTTTTGATCTACTACTTTCACACTTGGATAAGCAATTAGAATATCTTGTTTTGTGATGGTACTTCCTGTTGCATAACGATCTTGAATTGGAAGTTCTGTTAACTTGACTGTAAGCCATTCATCTTTTGTTTTTAAACTAATCGATTCTTTATATCCAAGAATAAAGCTATTTAAAATGTAATAAGGATTGGTTTTTACCTCTCTTATAATTTGCACGCCTTTACGAGCACGAGAAGTCCTTTCAAATTCTGTCAATTTAATACGCTTTCCAGTTGATTTTTCTGTAATTACGGTTAAATATTCCATATCAGAATTGAATAAATGCCCAGAGACTACAGTATCATTTTTAAGACCAATTGCTTTGACACCACTTGATTTTACTCCTGTAATTGGTACTTCATTTGTTTCATACCATAATCCGTACCCATTTTTTGTCGTAATAAAGATATTATCTTCCATTTCTTTCGTTACTGTAACGACTTTATCTTGTCCTTTTAATTTGATTGCGGTTAATGGTTTGGAATATCTTTGCACCTTGAATTCTGAGATGAAAGTACGCTTTACCATTCCTTCTTTGGTGAAAATTGTAATCACATCTTCTGAATCAAAGGTATAAATAGGAATACTTGCGATCACAGACTCTTCAGATGAAATGGCAATCAAATTACTGATATGTTTTCCCAGTTCTTTCCATTTTAAGTCCGGTAATTCATGCACAGGTACATATAAGTAATTTCCAGCATCTGTAAATAACAATATCGTATCCATGGTAGACATTTTATATTTTCCAATAACGTAATCGCCCTCTTTTACCATAGTTTCTGATCCTTCATCATAACTTCTTAAAGAGACACGTTTTACATATCCTTCACTTGTAACAACCACCATGCAGTCTTCTTTACTAATCATTTTAGTTGTATCAATTTTAATTTCGGTAATTTCATCTCTAATTTCTGTAATTCTAGGAGTTGCATACTCATTTCTAACTTTACGCAATTCTTCTTTCATCACAATCTTTAATTTTTCTTCTGAAGCCAAAATAGATTCTAATCCTTGAATAATTAAAGTAAGATTTTTTTGTTCTTCTTCTAGGGCCGTTACATCTAAATTGGTTAGACGGTATAATTGTAAATCCAAGATTGCCGTTGCTTGTTCTTCTGAAAAAGCATATTCTTTTACTAAATTTTCTTTCGCATCTGCTTTATTTTTACTCGCACGAATGGTTTTAATCACATCATCTAATATAGAGAAACAACGAATTAATCCTTCGACAATATGCATTCTTTTTAAGGCATGGTCTAAATCAAATTTCGTTCTTCTTGTAATGACATCTTTTTGGTGAGCAATATACGCATCCAAAATCGGTAAAATTCCTAATGTCATTGGGCGTTCATTCACAATTGCTACCATATTGTAGTTATAAGAAATTTGTAAATCGGTATTTTTGAATAAGTAATTGAGTACAAGGTCTTTATCCGCATCTTTTTTTAAGTCAATTACAATACGTACTGGACATTCTCCATCTGATTCATCTCTAATTTCCGCAATTCCTTCTACTTTTTTATCAATACGAATTTCATCTATTTTTTTACATAATAGTGCTTTATTGACATCAAAAGGAATTTCTGTAATTAAAATTTGTTCTTTTCCTTTTTCTTTTATAATCTCGGTTTTAGAACGTACTACTACTTTACCTCTACCTGTTGTAAAAGCATCTAGAATTCCTGCTTTTCCTTCGACAATTCCACCTGTTGGAAAATCTGGACCCTTCACAATTTCTAAAATGGTATCTAATCTACAATTCGGACTATCAATACGTTTGATGGTAGCATCGATAATTTCTCCTAAATTATGAGGAGGAATATTGGTTGCATATCCAGCACTAATTCCATTCGCACCATTGACGAGTAAATTTGGAAATTTGGCTGGTAAAACAGTTGGTTCTAATAAAGTATCGTCAAAATTCCAAGCCATATTAACTGTATCTTTATCAATATCTTTCAGTAATTCATTGCTGACTTTGGAAAGACGTGCCTCTGTATAACGCATGGCAGCCGCACCATCACCATCCATTGAACCATTATTTCCTTGCATATCAATATAAATTGTGTTTTGTTTCCACCACTGACTCATACGAACCATAGCTTCATAAATAGAACTATCTCCATGTGGATGAAATTTACCCATAATATCTCCAACACAGCGTGCTGATTTAACCGTTGGTTTATCATAGGTATGTCTTTCTTTATGCATAGAATATAAAATTCTTCTTTGTACGGGTTTTAAACCATCTCTAACATCTGGTAAGGCACGATCTTGAATAATACTTTTGGCATAACTTCCAAAACGTTCTCCCATGATTTCTTCTAAGGAATAGTCATAAACTCTTTTTAGTACTTCTTGCATACTATCACCTTGCTTCATTATAGCAAAAAAAAAAGGAAAGTGCAAAGGATTTCCTTTTAAAATAACGTATTTTTATAGATTATGCTGAATATGAAATTCTTTTTTGAGAATGAATCTCTCTAGAACTTTGATTATCCACTATATATGGATAATATGAAATAATTCTTCCAATTTGGTCAATTTCCTGTCCTTTATTCATCATAGTTAACATATTAGCTAAGACACTCCCAAGTGTACAACTTGCTTGTTGCTCATTTATCACTGACGATTCCTCTTGTCCAAAATATTGTTCTAATGAATTATAAGATGGGCATGTTTCTAAAGGTTGTTCTGAAATAAGTGTCTCCTTGACTACATATAGAAGTGTTTTTGCGCCTATTTTATCCATCATCCCATTTTGAAGTGAGATTATGTGCTCCATAAAATAATTTATTTTTTGTTGTTTTACTTGTTTATTCATAATTTTCTTCCTTTCACACATATTTCATTATATGACATTGGTTTTGAAAAATTTGTCGAATTTCGTCAAAAAAATACCAAATGTTAGTTTGGTATTATAGCACATATTTTTTGCTTGTCAAATTGTGAAATTATCCTCTAATGAAAATTGTACATTTTGTTCAATCCATTCTTTTCTTGGTTCTACTTTATCCCCCATTAAAACACTGACACGTTTCTCTGCCAAAGCAGCATCTACAATATTCACCTTAATCAAACTTCTTGTTTCTACACTCATGGTGGTTTCTTTTAATTGTTCAGCATTCATTTCTCCAAGACCTTTGTATCTTTGAGTTGTTGTTTGTTTTCCCTTGAATTTTTCTAAAATACTCGCCCTCTCTTCTTCTGTATAAGCATATTCTGCTTCTTTTCCACAGGAAATCTTGTATAAAGGTGGCATTGCGATATATAAATGTCCTTGTTCAATTAATGGCTTCATATATCGGTAAAAAAATGTTAGTAATAAGATTTGAATATGAGAACCATCCACATCGGCATCGGTCATAATGATGATTTTATCATAGTTCGAATCTTCTACGGTAAAATCACTTCCCACCCCTGCACCTATCGCATGAATTAAAGTGTTGATTTCTTCATTCTTTAAAATTTCTTCCATCTTGGTTTTTTCCGTATTTAATACTTTCCCACGCAATGGCAAAATGGCTTGAAATTTACGATCACGTCCTAGTTTTGCAGATCCACCTGCAGAATCTCCTTCGACTAAAAATAACTCATTGATTGCAGGGTTTTTACTTTGCGCTGGTGCAAGTTTACCATTAATCGCATATTCCTTTTTATTTTTATCTTTTCCGTTTCTGGCCTCATCTCTGGCTTTTCGAGCTGCTTCTCTGGCCATTTTACTTTTGACCATTTTGTTCAAAATATTAGTGGCAATTTCTTTATTTTCTTCTAAGAAAAATTGTAATTTTTCAGAAACAATGCTTTCTACAACATTTCTTGCGATTGGAGTACCCAATTTTCCTTTGGTCTGTCCTTCAAATTGAAGTAAATTTTCTGGTATTTGTAAGCTGATAATAGCTGTTAATCCTTCTCTTGTATCTGGTCCTTCTAGATTCTTATCTTTTGTTTTTAAATATCCATTGGCACGTGCATAGTCATTGAATACACGTGTTAATGCGGTTTTAAATCCAACTTCATGGGTTCCACCATCATTGGTTTTGACATTATTTACAAATGAAATAATACTTTCAGAATAGGTATCTGTATATTGAAAAGCTACTTCAACATTAATTTTATCTTTCATTCCTTCAAAATGAACGACTTTATGTAGTGCTGTTTTGTCATCATTTAGATATTCTACAAATGCTTCTAATCCATTTTCGTAATGAAATACTTCTTTTCTATCTTCCTCTTGATCTTCTACCTCAATGGTTAGTCCTTTTAGAAGGAAAGCACATTCTTGCATTCTTTCACAAATGGTAGAGAAGGAAAAATTCGTTGTCGAAAAAATTTCATCATCTGGCAAAAATCTTACTTTGGTTCCTGTTTTACTTGTCTTCTCTAATTTTTTTAATGGAACCACTGTTTTTCCACCATTTTCAAAACGAATATAGTATTCGTATCCATCTTTTTTGATATTAACTTCCATCCATTTACTTAGTGCATTTACAACAGATGCACCTACGCCGTGGAGTCCTCCTGATACTTTATATCCACCTGACTCAAATTTTCCACCTGCATGTAATACGGTATAAACAACCTCAGGGGTACTCATTCCACTTGCATGTTGTCCAACAGGAACACCACGTCCTTCATCTTCTACACTGATACTGTGATCTTTGTACATCACAATTTTTATTTTTTTACCAAAACCATTGATGACTTCATCTACACCATTGTCAACAATTTCCCATACCAAGTGGTGAAGACCTCTTCTATCTGTTGAGCCAATATACATACCTGGTCTTTTTCGTACTGCTTCAAGTCCCTCTAATATTTTTATTGAGCTTTCATCATATTTTGCCACTTTTATCACCTTCCACATTATAACAGAAAAAAAAAGAAATATCAAAAGTATTTCTATAATATGTTTACTTGCACATAGACGAATGATAATTGTGTAATACATTGACTATTAGGGTCTGCCAATCTTCGTTCTAATGAATAGAAGGAAAGCTTGATATTATGTGTAAAAAAAAACATAAATATTTACTATCTGCATATTTTTACTCATTGTTATCATTCTTTTAATCACACTTTTGATTCTCATAACTATTATTTACAAAAAGATACCAATATTATCACATCTGTGATAGTTTAGGTATCGCCACAATTGGGTAGATACTTAACTGCTAGAAGTCAAGTATTGCTTTTTTTATTTTATGAAGTTTCCTTCATTTATATATATTGTAGAATAGATTATTTGTGAAAATCAAATGGATACACTAGAGATTTTAAAGGACTCTATATATTTACTTTTGTTCTTCCTTTTTCGTTTTTAATTCGATTATTGATATCCAATTCAATGATAGAATCACATATTTTGTAATAATAAAAATTGATAATACCCGAAAAATCATTTTCGCAATTTGCCAGATTCATAGCCAAATGATATTCTGTTCTCTCATTTACCTTAATATAAATTGGAGGGATACCTGCCAATTCAAATAGATAATTGATAAAACATCTTATGATCCTACCATTTCCATCAAAAAATGGGTGAATTTTAATTAATGCACACTTTATTTTGATACAGTCATCAATATACTGAAACAATTCATTTGGATTACTTTTATCTATGATTTTTGCTTTTTCAATGAGCTCATTGACGAATGGGTCTAACGCTCTAATTTGAGTACGAATCATTGACCATTCAGCTATCTCTGTTCCAGTTCCTGGCAAATACACGTCATAATTTCGAAATTGACCCGCACACTCAGGGTATGGTGAAACAGAATATAATTGTTTATGAAATGACAACAAAGAATAAATATCAAATCGTTCATCTGTAGTATGGGTAAACTCATACATAATTCCCTGTCCAATGATTTCTTCTTTGTCATGTACTCCTTCTAAAGCACATTCATTCTTGATATATCTACTAATAAATGCTTTAGGAATATCTTCGAAATTTCTATTTTGATTTGTTGAATAATACAAATAGATTAGTTTTTTAGGTAAATCAGCATCTGTATTATATAATTTTTTATTTTCCTTGCGATACTTATAACCTAAAAAAGATTCTTGTATTAAAAATTCCATATCAATTACTACTTCATTCATAATTTCGTCTCCTTTTTTAGACAATAAAAAAAGAGGGTGTCCCCCCCCCCCGTTTGCAAATGGCATACTTATATTTTACCTATCCACAAACTATATTATGATTCCTCTTTGTCTAATGTTGCCTATTATAACAGAAAATGAAATCTTGTCAAATTTTACACAAATTCTAATTCCAAAATTTGATCCAACCGATCAATCACAGGATACCCTTTACTACTTAACTTAGGAGAAAAACGAACCCCAATCCCTCCTGCTTCTGTCCATTCTTTTAAATTACCTGCATAATCATCAATTAGGATAGAACCTTCTGTATGCACCATCTTCGTTTTACTAATTTTTCTAGGTACAGGAATGATTGTGATATCATCAAAATATTTCCTTATATATTTTATCTTTTCAATAGCCTCTTCTAAAGTTGTTACATGGGTCAAAATACTCACTTCAAAAAGGTTACTTTCAATAATTTTTTGAATACAATCAATACTATCATTGATCACTGGAACTTTTTTCAAAAAATCTTTCCAATCTAGTTCACTATAAAATTTGCTCATGTTTTCAGGATTAATTTCTAAACCTAACTTCTTTTCTACATATTCATAAGGATAGGTAATCGTATCTAAAATCACACCATCAAAATCAATATATAACTGCTTCATATCTATCACCTAAATTAATCATACACAAACATTTGTTCTTTGTCAATTAAAAAGAAGAAAATTATTCTTCCTCTTCTTCATCTGATACAATCGATAAATCTCCCATGTCATCATCATCCAATTCATCATCTATTTCATCATCAATTGCTTCATCGATATTTTCTTCTTCAGTATCTTCTACCACTTCTTCTTCCTCTTCTACTTCCTCCACTTCATCTGTTTCATCTTCTTCATCCATGACAAGTTCTACAGAATGACGGTCTCTAATATCCCATTCATTATTTTCTAATAAAACAAAACGTTTATCAATGGTAAGAGAGGTATAATAGTCTCCTATTTTTGCCACATATTCATCATCACTATAGTCTAATAATTTACATATTTCTTTAAAAATACTTGGTGTATTCATTGATTTTCCATTTTCTTTTAAAAGTAAGTATGTAAGATCGGTATAAGATAATAATTCAATCTCTTCTATTGGCATATTTTTTAATTTCATAATAATTCCTCCTACTGTTTTCATATCATACTATGCATGAAATAAAAATACTTTACATAAATTGTGGAATGTCAATTATAATTAAATTCAACATTTCTTTTAAAACATTTTTTGTTAAATTGAAAAGAGACAACCAATCGTTTTTTTGTACCTCATCTGTTAATCCTTGAATACGATTGTTTTGATAAAATGTATTGGCAAGAAGTGCGAGTGTATAAATATAGTCAGCTAAAAGACTTGGCAATCTTTCTTTCAAAGCACTATTTAAAGAAGCTTCCAATTCTAATAAGTGCAACCGCAACTTACGGTCATCTTCATTATAAATGTGATTACTTATGTTAGAATCCAAAGATACACTTTCTAATATTTTTTGAATTCGCAAAAACGTATATAAAATATAAGGTCCTGTTTTTCCGACTACATTGGAAAACTTACGAATATCGAAAATATAGTCACGCTCACGATTGTTTTGTAAATCGGCAAATTTTAAAATCGCATTTACAATTTTATCAATATCCTCTTCTTCCATATCTTTATTATCTTCTTTTTGGCTTAAGAAAATACCTTTTATTTGTTCAAATAAAGCATCTAATTTTGGCGCTGTTCCACTTCTTGTTTTAAATGGCTTACCATCTGTTCCATTGATAGTACCAAGTCCTAAAAATTCTAACTTAGTATTTTTGGTAAGACCACTTTTTCGACATGCACGAAATACTTGTTCAAAATGTAAAGATTGACGACTATCTGCAACATACAAAATATAATCTGGATGATATTTTTCCATTCTTTCGTAGATAGTGGCTAAATCAGTGGTAGCATACAAATAAGCACCGTTACTCTTTTGATAAATTAAAGGAGGTAATTCTTTGGCATCAGTTACCTCACTGACAGGTATAATTTTTGCGCCTTCACTTACCTCTATAATATTTTTTAAAACTTCTGTAGTGGCAGGAATATAAGGGTAACTATCACTTTCTCCATTCCATAAATCAAAAGATACGCCTAAATAATCATATAGTCTTTTACAATCATTCCCAGACACTTCTTTGATTTTTTGAAATAATAATTGATATTCTAGATTCCCATCTTGTAAGTCTTTGGTAATATTTGCACATTCTGTTTTAACGAATTCATCTTCTTTACAAAGACTGCTCATTTTTGGATAAATGTCCTCTAGATATTCCAATGTAATTTCTTCTACCTGTTTTTGGTCTTTCAAAATTCCATAAATGACTTGACCAATTTGTAATCCATAATCACCTAAATGGACATCACTAATTGTCTTATGCCCCATATACGCAATAATACGTTTCATGGATTCTCCTACAATCGCAGGTCTTAGATGTCCAACATGAAGTGGTTTCGCAATATTAGCACCACCATAATCTAGTACATAAGTATCTATTTTTGAAGGCATTTCCATTCCAAATTTTTCTTTCTCCATCATACATCTCACTTGTTGATTGATGAGTGTATCACTTAAAGTCATATTGATAAACCCAGGATTCGCAAACGTAACTTCTTTAAAGTACTCTGCATACTTCGGACTATTTTGAATTGCCTCGACAATACGATTTCCAATTTCCATTGGACTTTTATGATAGATTTTAGCTAGGCGAAAACAATCATCACATTGATAATCACATAATTCTCTTCGATTCGATACAATTACTCTTACTTTTTCTTCGTAACCTAGTTTTTGTATTTCTTCTTCTAAAAACTGTTCTAGCTTCTTTGTTATCATTCTATCACCTCATATGCTAACTCATAGTAAAATTTCTTAGGTGGTTCATCTGCCAATGTCATTTCATATTCGAGTACAATTTTTCCTTTTTCTATCTGTAACTTTTTTGTGTTCATTTTTACTGGAATCATCATATTGACACTCTTTATATCATAATTTCCATCTGTTGTCAAAGAGGGATTAAAACTGCAATCCAAAATAGCTTCCTTTTGGATCCTTCTCATATGAATTTCAGTATTCATTATGGTCAAAATCATTTGGATTTCATTATCTTGGTAGATTATTTTATTTTCATTTTGAATCCCAATCGTTTCTGTTTTATGTTGGGTATGTTCTATTTGATTTTCTAAAAATGCTTTTATGTTTATCTTTGACATGGAATCCCTCTTTTCCATTTCGTTAGTCATTATAACATACTTACTATAGAAATGCACTATATTTTTTAAAAGTTTTATAAGACCCTATTTTTTGCTTATTTTCTCATACAATTTTGGAAATTTTTTCATATTTTTGTTATAAATTTTAGTGTTTAAACAAAGATCTCTATTTTAAGGTATACAGGTATTTTCTAAAAGAAAAGTTCTACAATCATTAGAAATAATATGAGTTGTACTATAACGTACTTATAAATTATAATTTTGAAAAAACACACGATTTTTAAAAATTCAGGTAACACCTATAGAAAAAAATAAAAAATAATAGAGAAAAATAAAATCGCATTTCTGCGATGATTTTATTACAAATTTTCAAAATCTGTAATGTCTTTTTTTCTTTGTAAAATAAGTTTAAAATTATTTACTAATAGTCCAACAAATGGTATAATGAATATAGAGATATGTATGAACTGTTAAGCGTTCCACATGAAAGTGAGATGATGTCTATGTGGAAATGAACATATGGAATATTTAGTAATGTTAGTTATTCTAATTTTGCTTTTAGACCTAAGACCCAAAAACAAAGACTAAAAAGAAAACGCTTTTTGCACCTCAGTGAATCTTAAGCGTTTCACAAAAATAATTCATAGAGATAACGCTTAACCTACGAAAGTTCTACGTATCTCTTTTTTATTGTATGGAATTTCTTCCATCTATATACATTATAACAATACGATTTGTTTTTGTCAAATAACTATTGTTTTACATATCGATGTTGCTTTTCTTCTCTCTCTAGTGATGAATGTATATTAGCAACTATCGCATCTACTTCTTCATCAATCCTTTTTACAATTTTTTTGGCATCTACTTTTGAATTAGAATTAAAACCAGCCATTTCTACATTATATTTATCAGAAAGTTGCGCATATATTGGTTCATAGTTATGATAAATAATTTCTAAATACCTAGTTCCGCACCCACATAATCTTAATAAATCATTGGGGTTTTCATAATCTAAAATAGGATAATACTGCATATATTTTTCAAGAATTAGTGTGTCATAACCTTCATAAGTTTCAAATACAGAACCACAATAATTATCAACATGAATACCTGTTTTTTCTATTTCTATATCTTTCATTGCTTCTGGGAATATATCATCTTGTGAAGAAGAAGTAATTAATAATTGTGATATAGCCTTTTTTTCTCGTTCAATCGTAACATTTACAATTGGTGCATTATGATAATCAGTTGTCAAAGTTCGTTGTTCAATAGTATGAATATTTTTATTCTTTTCATATACTATTTCACTTACTAAATATTTGAATCCATTGTCATAACAATACTCATATGCACTTGCTTCTACCAAACAATCTTTGTAAGGAATTAAACTATATCCATATCCAGTTGCTGTTTTCAAAATGTGACCTAATTCATCTAAATCTGTAATAGCTCGTTCTGATACTAATTGATAATTTTCTAATCTACTTGATATTGCATTTGTAAATTTTTCTCTAGCATTAATTGGCATTTACTAAAACCCCTTAATTGCTTATTATTTTAGCATATTCCTTTACTAAAGTAAATACTTGTATTTTGCTTGTTAGGGCAACCGCATAAAAATAGTCAAGGAGAATTAAAAATAAGAGAAAAATAAGGTAAAATATATAATAGAATAAAGGTAGTTGAAAAAATGAATGATTTAATTATATATTTTAATGAATTAACAGATACTAGAGACCCAAGGGGATTAAAGCATGAATTAACCAATTGTATTGTAATGACTATATTTGGTATTCTTGCTGGACATTATGATGCGGAAAATATTGCTTTCTTTTTAAAATTAAATGAACAATATTTTAATAAGGAATTAAATTTAGAAAATGGTACCCCATCTCCTGATACATTGCTTAGAATATATTCTTTAATTGATCCTGAAGAATTTATGAAAATATTTGTTAAGTGGGTAGAAAATATTATAAAAGAAAAAAATGAACAATTAAATAACAAATATAAATTAATACCTATTGATGGAAAAGCTAATGAATCACCCCGCTGCAGAGCAGACGGGGTATCACAAGGTGTTACAACATCA
>CAMUMB010000004.1 GCA_947089915.1 uncultured Caryophanales bacterium
AGTTCTTTCTTTTGAACTTTTTTCTTATACCTTTAATTTTTACCGGAACTCAAATCCTTTACTAATTTATAAACATTTCTGATATCCTTTTTCATTAATGAAATCTATCTCATAAATTCTTTGATCACAATCTAAAAATTTTAATACTTCTTCAGGTTTTAAGAATACACTCATCCCATTATATAATGGATGAAATGCTATCAATTTACTTTGCAATATCTCTTCATCTAATACCAAATGAACATGTTGTTCTTTATCATAAATTAAATTGAATATAGATACATTACCTGGCTCTGTATGCAAAAGTTCCTCCATTTTTTCGGGAGAAACAAATTCTAATTTTTTGGTAATAAGTTGTTCACTTAACTCTTTTAAGTCTACCCTTTTTTGATAAGGAACCACAAGTAAAAAAATTCTTTTTTCGCCTTTTCTTTCCTGCAATAATAAATTTTTTCCAATACAATAATCATCTCCTATATAAGAGATAAATCTTTGATAATATTGTTCGGATTCCTCACAACCTAATACTTTTTTATGTCGAATACACCACTCATATTGAATACCAAGCTGGACTAAATAATCACAAAACCATTTTCCTTTTTCCAATTTTCTCATTTCTTCTTCCATAATTGACACCTTCCTCATATAAAAAGACTAGTCTGATATCCCATATCAATGGGACGAAACTAGTCTACCGCGGTGCCACCCAACTTATCATAAAATGATCTCTTTTCAATTTCTATCAAAATCTAGTATGTGGTAACGGCATACAGTTCCAGGCTTAATCTACTCAATCTTTTTCGGTAAGCAACTCCTAAGTGTTCTTTCAGAAAAAGAATTTTATCTAGCTCACACCAATCTAGACTCGCTTCTAAATTCATTCTTCTTACTTTTCTTAATCTAAGTTTTTCATAAAAGATAACTTTATATTACTATTCTATTCTTATTTTGTCAAATGTTTCATGGATTTAATCGATTTGGTCCTCTAAATAGAAACATTGCTTCTTTTAAGGATGGAAGACCCAATAATAACATTGTAAGTCTATCCACACCAATTCCAAAACCACCATGAGGTGGACATCCATACTGGAAGAAATCTAGATAAAAGGCAACATCATCCTTAAGTCCTTTTTCTTCTGCCTGTTGTTTTAAAATCTCATAGCGATGTTCTCTTTGAGCACCAGTTGTAATTTCAACACCTCTCCAGATTAGATCATATCCTTGTGGAATTTCATTTTTACGCATATGATAGAAAGCTCTTTTGTCTTTTGGATAATCTGTTACAAAAATAAATTCAGAATTGTATACATCTATCGCATATTGATAAGCCAATTTCTCTGCCTCAGATGTCAAATCCAATTTCGCGCCATCTTCTACATGATATCCGTATTTTTCTTCTAAAACTTTATATAAATCTGCTAATTTGATTCTAGGAAAGGCATTTTCAGGAACAATCACTTTTTTTCCATACATTTCTAAAATCAAATCTCCATAAGTATTTTTAACCTCTTTTAACATATAAGTTAATAGTTCTTCCTCTAGTTGCATTACATCCTCATAAGAATCAATATAGCTAAACTCTAAATCAAAGCCAGTAAATTCTGTTGTATGACGATTGGTATTCGAATTTTCCGCACGAAATACTGGTCCTACTTCAAAAATTTTTCCCATTCCAGACGCCATAGCCATTTGTTTATAAAATTGTGGTGATTGTGCAAGATAAGCCTTACGATCAAAATACTTCACTTCAAATACTTCAGAACCTGATTCACTAGCAGCTCCTATTAATTTAGGCGTATGAATTTCTGTAAACTCTTTTTCATATAGAAATTTGCGCATAGATTCTACCATTTTACTTTGTATTTTAAATATATTCATATTATATTCATTCCGTAAATCTAAGAAACGATTATCTAATCTCGTATCAATTTCAGCACTATTCCTATCCTTAATATTGATTGGAAGTTCAGGTGCAGATATAGATGTCACCTCTAATATCTCAGGGATAATCTCCATTCCATTCAATTTTACTTTAGGGCTTTCGAATAATTTACCTTTTACTTTTACTGTACTTTGCAAAGTAATTCCACTCACAATCTCATTTAGTTCCCTATTCTCATCATTTTTTTCAATCGTAACCTGCACCTTTTCCGTTCCATCTGTTACAACCATAAATTGAACATATTGTAAATTCCTTAAACTCTCTACAAAGCCCTGGACTTCTATCGTTTCATTATAATATTTGTTTAAATTTTTGATTTCAACTCTATTCATCATGTTCCTCCACTATATGTGCATCTAAAAATGCAATTAATTCATCTTTCTTTACTTGGTATTGTTCTTGTGTATGATTATCTTTAATCGTTAAAATATTTGTTTTTACTTCTTCTTCCCCTAATAAAATAACAAAAGAGGCATTGAAACGATCTGCTTGTTTAAAATTTCCTTTCACATTACGTCCCATATAATCCATGTCAACAGAAAATCCATTCATGCGAAGTTCCTGTGTAAGAGCAAATGCATTTGAAATTTGACTTTCATCTACTGGTATTATATAAAGATTTAAGATATCTTCACCAACTGTTATATGTTCACATTCAAGTGCTGAAAGTAAACGTTCCATACCAAGTGCGAAGCCAACCCCTGGTGTTGATGGTCCACCAATATTTTCCACTAAATGATTATATCTTCCCCCAGCACATAATACATTTTGACTACCAAAACCTTCAATAGAAGCCTCTACTTCAAATACTGTATGTGTATAATAATCTAAACCTCTTACAACATTGGGATTTACTTGATAAGGTATTTCTAATAGATCTAGATATTTTTTCACTTCTTCAAAATGTGTTTTACTTGTTTCATTTAAATAGTCTAAAATCCTAGGCGCTGTTTTCATACATTCTAACTCATGATCTACCTTACAATCCAATATACGTAAAGGATTCTTCTCATAACGCGTTTTGCAATCTTCACATAATTCATCTAAATGAGGGTGAAAATGTTCTAACAATGCCTCACGATAAGCCGTTCTTGATTCTGTATCTCCTAAAGTATTGATATTCACTTTAATTCCTTTTAAACCAAGTAACCGATAAAAGTTAACGGGAATACTAATTACCTCTGCATCCATCATGGGATTATCCGTTCCAAATACCTCTACACCAAATTGATAGAATTCGCGAAATCTTCCTGATTGTGGTCTTTCATAGCGATACATTGGTCCCATATACCACGTTTTCACTGGTTGACTTGGATTTCCATACATTTTATTCTCAATGTAACTACGAACCACCCCTGCAGTTCCTTCAGGACGTAATGTCATATTACGATCCCCTCTATCTATAAAATCATAGGTTTCTTTGGAAACAATATCAGTTGTTTCCCCAACACCTCTATGGAATAGTTCACTTGATTCAAATATTGGAGTTCTCACATATTCATAATGGTATTTTTCCATGAGTGAATGTAATAGGTTTTCTAGATAGAGAATTTGCCTACCTTTTTCTCCATACGCATCATAGGTCCCTTTTGGTTTTTGCAACATAATATTCCTCCTTAAAATCCAATCTTTTTCGTTTTTCCTTCTAATTTTAATTCTTCAAAAATTTCCACATTGATATCTTCTTCTGTCAATGTTGTCAATTCTTTTAAGTCATCACTATTATAACATCAACTCGCATGACTGAGTAAAATTTTATCAAATAAGTTGTCAATAAATCGTCCATTTCCAAAATGCTCTTTTCTCATAAAATCAGAAATCAGTAGTTTAACTTTAGCACTTATTTTCTCATCCATATGAAGTTTACTAATTTCTACTTTTCTTAAGAAAATAGAATAAAGCTCTTCTAAAGTATAATCTTTAAATTCCAATTGATAACCAATTCTAGATGTTAATCCAGGATTCATTTGAATAAATTGCTTCATTTCCTCTTGATACCCAGCAAAGATAAAAACAGTTTCTTTTCCATTTCTTTAAGAATTTCTACTAAGGCATCATCAACATACAATTGCCCTTCTGAACAAAAATTGTAAGCCTCATCTATAAAAATAACTCCATCTTTGTATTTATTGATAACTTCATGTGCCTTTTTATCTGTTTGTCCAACATATTGTGCTATAAAATCACGTGTCGATAACTCTCCTACCTTATTTTCCGTTATATAACCCAATTCATAAAACATTTTAGCTAAAATCTTCGCAACAGTCGTTTTACCAGTCCCCGAATTTCCCATAAATACCATATTTAAGTTGGGCTTTTCTAATATAACTTCAGTTCCGACTTTAGAGGAAAATACAAGGTAATTTTTAAGTTTCTGTACCTGTTTTTTAATCAACTCTAATCCAAACAAGGAATTCAATCGTTCTTCTGATTTAATATTTTCTATATCATCACTAGATACAATTGATTGGTCTGTTTCTATATCTTCTATGAAGTCTTTTGCTTCTTCCAAATTAGATAAAATAGATTTTAAAAAACTTTGTACATCTTCTATGTCGTTTTTCTCTAAATCATGTAGCAATTGTTCAATGGTTGACAAAGGAATATCTACAAGAGCACCTTCATCTGTTTGATAACTAAGTGAGAAGCTATAATAATGCCAATCTGGTTTGTCTTTTTGGATATCTTCGACATTACTATTTACTATTTTTAAATTTTCATTTTTCAAATCTAAAATACCATATCTTATAAAGCTCTTACATTCTTCCGTAAAAGTATCAATAATTTTATCTTCATGAATTTCATAAATTTCCATCAAACATTTTTTATCCATTAAATCGCTAAAACAATATTTTTCGTCTGATATTGTAAAATCAAGATCTTCCATATTAAATAACGTTTTTGGTTTTCCATTTTTCATATAAGTTATAGAATTATCTTTTGCATTATATTTAACATTTTCTACTACTTTTATAAATTTATAAATGTAAAAATTTTAAGAATATCTCTCTTTTTCATAAACTGCCACTACATTTTCTTCCATACTAAAATCCTCCTAAAAAACAAAAGAAATCTATAGAATAAGGACGGGATTCCCCGCGGTACCACCTTACTTCATAGATTTCTCTATACACTCATATCTTTAACGCAGATTTACGTTTATCTTTTATTTGATGTCTTCCTATGTACCTGATGTATATTTTCACCCAACATATACTCTCTATCAATCAAAATACAAAGTACTCTTTCAAACAATAATGAATATGTATCTATTATATACTTATTTTTCGTGCTTGTATATCCCTTAATAATTTTTTTTGATTTTCATCCTTTAATTGATAGTGTTCCTTTGCTTTAAAATAGGCAAAGCAATCTTGATTGAAATGATAATCTTCACAAATCTGGTTCCAAGTGCTACTCATCGTTTTTGTTACTAACATAGATAAACATTCCAAAAACTGTGGGTACTTTTTACATAAAATTGGAATATTGTTATAAGTCAAAGTTATAATCGGATTAAATATATTAAAAGAGGTTGAATATTGCCACTTATCTGCACAATTGGAAAAATCATATATAGGTGCCAAGCCTAAAAATTTAGTATCGCGATTTATTTGGAATTGAAGATTAACACGACTACGATCCATTTGTAACATATAAAGATCCAAAGCTAACAATTTGAAAATACAGTCAACTAATTTATCAACATTTATATTATCAATACAGGATGATTTAAACATCTCTATATTGATAAAACTAGTACTAAACTCTAGCAATTGTGCAATTGGAAGTTGATCAAAAAAATAATAATCACATTCTTTTTCCCGAAAGTTTTTAGATGCCAACCCCACAAATGAATCTCTTTTAGCAATTTGAAAAGAAATCGTTGACAATCCTATAAATTGTGCAAGATAGCTTCCCATTAATTCATCCAACAAATAGTATGGATATTTTATCTCATCATTTTTTTCCTCTTGTTTAAAATAATACCATTCAAAATTTTGGTAATACATATAGTAAGGATAAAATTCATGAGAAAAACCTAGTACACTATACTTTTGCTGAAGTGTTATAGTAGGGTCTTTCTTTAATTCTAATATAGGAGTGTCCTCTGTAATCAGCTCCCGCAAAAAATGAATAATTTCCATAATATCACCTGCAATTTCAATTATTATATCTATTTTTTATAAAATTGCAAATAATAAATAATCACTTTTTATATTGATTGATTATCTTTTCAAAACCCCACCATGGTAATAAGGCACACTTTTTACGATTCGGTTGTTTATAGATATCATGATATACAAAAGCTTGTTCTAAAGTTTCTTTATCATAAGGTTCTTCATTCAGCATTGCGTTAAAATTTTTATAAATTTGAATTGCTTCTTCTACTGTTTTGCCAATCAATGTTTCTACCATAATAGAGGTAGAACTAGTACAGATTGCACAAGCTTCTCCATCAAACCGCGCATCTACAATTTTATCATCCGTTATTTTTACCATAAGATGAATCTCATCAATACAAGATTCATTATTGGTATCTGCTTTTAAATAATCACTATCTTCAATAAGTCCTCTATTTCTGGGGTTTTGGTAATGATCTAGAATAATTTCTCGTTTCATTTCCTCTTGCATACTATTTCCTCAATTCTAGATTTATTATACTATGAATCGATTTGGTTGTAAATTTATTTTCGCTTTTTATGGGTAAATGCAAGACAAGTATCTATTTTATCTAATTTTTTCTCTAGCAAAGCAATCTCCTTTTCATATGAAACATCCCCATATTGCATGGTCATTAAGATTCCCGTCATTGTTTTATTTAGTAACTTTTGTTCTTTTTTTAAAGTATATTTATGTGTAGATGCAAGTTCACTAATATCTTCAGAGTGCAAGATATGATCATATAATTCCATAGGTATCCCTCTTTCTATTACTATTATCTCTTTTTTTAAAGTCGAAAATACAAGTATTTTTGAAATAATTCATATTTTTTAAAATTAAGGGAACAATGTTAAATTTGCTAAAGATATGATGTTGTGGTATACTAATCCACAATTAAAGGGGAAGCTTATATGAAAATAATATCCTTATCGCAACGAAAATTTAAAGAATTAACACCACTTGAATTACCAAAAGAGGTTTTTAATACAGAGGCAAAAATGTTTAATTTCAGATATAAAAACGAAGATAAAGTATTCAAAAAATTATATCAGCAAAGTGGGCATATATTCGCAAATAAATTGTATACTTTAGAAATGCTAGACGTTAATAGAAACTATTTGCCTGATTACTTCTTTGAACCTGACTATTTAGTATCTGTTGGAGGAACTATAGAAGGATTTACAATTCCATATGCTTCAGGTACTACTTTATCCATTTTATTAAATGATAAAAAAGGTAATCCTGCTATTAGCCTATTTTATTTAAAAAAAATAGGTGAATTATTAAATCAATTAAAATATATTAGAAAAACTACACCATTAAAAGATCTTTACATAAATGATTTACATGAAGCAAATTTTATTGCAAATACGGATAAAGGAGAGCTTTATGTGATAGATTTAGATAGTTGCAAAATAGGAATTAATACGGCATGTCCTGCTAGATATCTAACTACAAATGCACTTCTTAATAATGTCAAAGGTAAATATAAAATAGTAAAAGATGATGTATCAGATCACATAGTAGCAGATGAAAATACAGATATATATTGTTATATTATAATAATATTAAATTATTTATCTGGTTGTTATATTATAATAATATTAAATTATTTATCTGGTTGTAATATTAATAATTTAAGCATAGATAAATTCTATAATTATTTAAATTATTTGGAAAGTATAGGTTTCCATAAAGAATTAATAGAATATTTTAGCAGAATAGTAATAAATAAAAATAATGAAAATCCCGTAAATTTATTAGATTCTATATCAAATGAACAAGTTTATAGAGCAAAAGAAATCGTTTACAGAAAACTTAGTTAAAATCTACAAAATAACACAGTTTCATAATGTTCTTCTCATTTTTATTATTTCATTTTAAAACAATACATATTTTATTTTTCTGTTCATAAAATTTAATGTAATCAGAAAGGAAGATATATTTATGGAAACACTTAAAGTTGGAGCGAAATCAAATCCAAATTCAGTTGCTGGAGCGTTAGCAAATGTATTTAGAGAAAAAGGATCTGTTGAAATTCAAGCAATTGGCGCAGGAGCACTCAATCAAGCAATCAAAGCAATTGCAATTGCACGTGGGTTTGTAGCACCAAGCGGTAAAAATTTAATATGTATTCCAGCATTCACAGATATTGTAATTGATGGGGAAGAGAGAACTGCCATCAAATTAATCGTAGAAGCTAGATAAATAAAAAATCTCCCAACTCTGGGAGATTTTTATTATAATACAATTTTATATACTCAATATTTTTTGAAAATATCGAATCATGACTAGTAGAATATACAATAACGTATTCTAACTATCTTACAATTAATAAAGTACAAGAAAGTGTAGTATTTCTTTGCCCAGCTGGCGTATTTCCACCAATTACAATAATGCAACCATAATTAATCTGTATGGTTGTTTTTTCATAAATGGAATGTACTTTCATTACTTTTGGAGAAATAGTCGTACATGTATATTTACTTTGAATGTAATTACTCAGTAAATTAACAGAAAAAGGCTGACATATACTCTTAAATAAAGAAATACCGTAATTCAAATTCGGTTCTTTCAACTGATATAGATTATACAAAAGGCCGTATAGAAACTTTGAATTTTTCAGATATAATTTATTATATTCTGTTTGAATGAGAAAAAGATAATATTTTCTCATCAAAATCACCAAATATAATATAACAATTTCTATATACTAATTTTGTCGAAAATGAAATTCTATGGATAAAACATAATACCACTAAAATTTAATCGAGAGTTTGAACTACCCTGTGCAGGTGTACCAAAACAGATTTGATAATAATCACTAATATCAATTTCCACATTTGTTCCTGAAGTAGCGCTCCATAATGTAGTATATTGATTCGAATTCGCATCATCCACAGTCTTATATCCCCGAATATAAGGGTTCCCAAAAGAACTACCAGATGTTGTAATGGAATCTACAACTAATTTAGTATATCCGTTTGTAATTACACTTAATTCACGGTAATTCCAACCGCTACCATCAGAACTACCTCCAAAACTAGTAATTTGAAATGGTGCAGAACCTCCAGCTGTCCCCGTAATCAACTCACCTTGTACAACAGCTGTCTTTCCTTCTTTGATCTCTTCTGCTTTCGCATCTCCTTGTTTCTTAAGTGTATTTAACTCTTCTTGTAATGTTTTTATCCTTTCATTTAATGTATCTACATCACTTATAATTTCAAAGTTTCCTGTTTCTCCATTATACTTACAGCTTCCACTACCTCCTCTTACTTCACTTTCTTCTATATCTTTATATGCATAATACTTTCCGTCACTTATACATACTACTGTTTTTCCATTCGTATTTAATATCAGTTTCCCCTCTTGTATTTTTCCTTTATATTCTAGTTTTTCTTCACTTATTTGAACTCCATTTGCAAAGTCAAATACAATTGGTTCTTGTATTCCTTCTTGTATATGTTCTGTATAATACATGTTTGCTGCATCTACAAGTCCATATGCACTATCTTGTAATGATGATTTCTTACTCTTTTCTATCACATCCATGATCATTGGCGTTGCGATTAATGCAATCACTGCTAATATTACGATTACCGCTAATAATTCTACTAATGTAAATCCTTTTCTTTTCATTCTAACATCTCCTAATTCTATTTTGTATTTCTTTATTCTTTCTTATACTTAGTTTACTACTTTATTTCACTACTTTCAATCTTTTTACTCCTTTCTTTATACCACTAAAAAGAGGGTTACCCCCTCGTTTACAAATAGCTAACACATACATTTCCTACTCGCAAACTATTTTATGATTATTTCTCTTCTGTTTTTTCTAATCTATTTAATACTTCTTTTGTTACATCAATTGCTTTCTCACGAATTGCTTCTGCTGCTTTCTCTAAAACTGGCGTCCCCTTTTCCACTGCATACTCTACCAATTCTTCAGCCATATTTTGAATATCTTTTGCTTTCTTCTTTGCAATTTTAACTACTTTTTCCTTATCTAACTCAGACAAACTCTCTTTAATTTCATAGATTTTATTCTCAATATTTTCTTTCACTTCTTTTTTGTCTAAATCTTTCACTTTTTTTAACATTTCATCAAATTTTTGTTTCAATTCTTTTCTAGTATCAGAACCTTTTTTTGGTGCGAATAAAACACCTAACCCAGCTCCAATTGCAACTCCAGCTAGTAACTTCCCAACTCCTTTTTTCCTTTTCGTTTGTTTATCCTTCTTCATTTTCTTCCTCCTCCACTTTCTTTTTTCTTTTATGAGAAAATAACCCAGTAACAGCTCCAGTAATAAAATCAATCACTTTATCACCAACATTGGAAATCACATCTGTTGTATTATCAATTAAACTAAATACACCATCCAATTTTCTCGCCTTATTACTGACATCATCTACAACTGTATTGATTTTTTTCAAGGTACCCATACATTTAATTATAAATATAATTAGAACAATTAATAGTACTGCACCTAGTATATATAATATGATTGGAAATACTGTATTAACACATTCCATTATTCTTCATCCCTTTTCTCATACATTGCATCTACTAAATTCAGTAATTCACTTTCAGTTAAATCTTCCGATGTTTCTTCATCTAGTTGTTCATTCACTTGTTTTGATTCTTCTTTACTTGTTTCCTCTAATGGTTGTTCAACAACAGGTTTTTCTTCTTTTATTGTTTGTTCCTCCGCATGTTTCATTTGAATTTCATCTGTAATATCTTCTGCAGAACTTTCATTGATATACTCATTAATCTCTTCTAACTTTTTCTTTTGTTCTTCTAATTGTTTCGCAAGTAGTATGGTATCTTCATCCATATCTTCTTCATTGGGTGCAAATGGCTCATTGCTACTTGAATCTTGAGTATCCTCTAATATAGAATTCCTTACAATATCATTATCTTCTATAGTTGGTTTAGATTCTTCTTCATATTGCAATTCGCCAAATATGTCAATGCCTGTTTCTACTGGTTTTTCGGTTGCTGATTCTTCTATGTCATTAAACAAAATAGACTTATTTCCAAATAAAGTATCCTCTAGATCATCTTCTAATGTACCAAAGGCTTTATTGCGGATATCATCCACTGTTACTCTTCTTGGCCTTCTAGTATAATCGTCTGGCTGTTCTTTACGCGTAGGAATATCCTCTTTTCTATAGTTTTTATCTAAAACTCCATATACTGGTGAAATAATTGGGGAAGCTTCAAATCTGCGTTGTTCTACCTTTTGTACCTTTGTTCCTTGATAAGCTTCTGATTTTGGTATTTCTTTTTTAACAGGTCTTTGTTCCTTTTTTGGCTTTTCTAAATCATCAAAATCCTTATCATCAAAATAAAGAGGAAAAGAAATTTTATCTTCTTTATTAATAGCAACACTATCAGATATCTTTTCACTAACTGATTCTGTCTTAATCTCCCTTGTTTCCCTTTTTGGAGAAGGAATCTCTACATGTCTAACCTCTTTTTTAATCGGTTTTACAACTTCCTCTTCAACTTCCTCCGTAAATAGATTTTTAAATTTATCCATTAAACCCATTATACATCACCTCTAATTTTCATTATTTTCTGCCTCTATATCCGCATCATATGTTTCACCTGTAATTGATGATTCGGGATTCTTGGAAGCAAATGTATCATATTTTTCCTCACGATTCGTAAGATAATCTTCTTGTAACATTAGTTCAATCACATTATCATTAAATTTTACAGTAGATAAAATATAAGATGCATTTAAAATAACATTTTCTATCTCATTCTTATTTACTAATGCTTCTATTTTTGCATAATTATACATAAAATCAATGCGATATTTGTCATTTTCTTTTGTAATTTCTAAATAACCTTCTTTTGAACCTTCTATCTTTTTTGAATAATATAAATTATCCTTTTCTTGGTAATTCGTTTTTATTTTATAAAAGTAGGAAACTGCATCAATATAAAGGTAATAATACACTCCATTTGAATATAATTTATCATTGAGTTCATCTGTATCCATATAAGATACACCTCTTGGAACATAGTATTTATATCCTTTTCCAACTTGATTATATAAATTATTTTCCTTTGAGAGTACTACAGACAAAATATTATCAATACTACTCGTATCGATTCTGACAATTGTACAACCTGTTGCCAATATGCACAGGAGTAAAATTATTAACTTTTTCATCTTTCACCACTCTTACTATCAGTATATCAAATTATTTCAATTTGCAAAAGTATTTTTCAAAAAGGACGTCTACTTATTGTAAAGCTATTTTTCAATTTCCATTTGATAAATAGGATATCCTTTGTTTGAAAATTTAATCTCATATTCAGTTGCAATATTATCTTCTAATTTATCATCATATAAATTAAGGGAAATCTGTTTAATTTGATATCCATAATTTGTACAAGATATAATAGAATATTCAAATAGCTTTCGATTATCTGTTTTCATTATAATATGTTTTTTCTCTTTGAAAATGGAATCATATTCTTTTAAAAAATGAAAGCTCGTTAATCTTCTTTTTTCATGCCTATTTTTAGGCCAAGGATCTGAGAAATTTAGATAAACAGTTTCTATCTCTTTATCAAATATCTGATCAATATCTTTTGCATCCATAGAAATTATTTTTAAATTAGGGAGTTTTTGTAGTTCTAACTGATGAACTGCCTTAACTAATACACTATAATATTTTTCAATTCCAATAAAATTAATATTGGGGTAACGAATTGCCTTTTCTATTAGAAATTTTCCTTTACCCATTCCGATTTCTATGTGAATTGGATTGTTATTTGAAAAACAAGAAGCCCAATTTCTACAATGCAATGTAGGATTTTCTACAATATAAGGAGATTGCAATACAGTTTCTTTCGCACCTTTTATATTTCGTAAACGCATTTTAATCCTCCTTAGTAAACCATAACTAGTATACCATAATTATTCCTTTTTTCAAAAAAATAAATTAGTCAAAAATGGAAAGAACAGATTGTAATCTGTTCCATAACATAATTTAATCTTCTTTTGTATGTGTATATCCACCAAGGATTAATTTATCTTCTTCCATTCGATAATTAAGGGAATCTGTTTTTCCATCACTATATGTAATTTCTATTGTATTATCCTTTTTCTCATAGGTACAACTGTTTTCAATTACCATATCTGTAATCAATGTTTTCTTGCATGTCTTGTCTTTTTGGAATTCATATGTCTGTGTAATTTCGCCATACATTCCCAGTTCATATTTTGTTGTCCACTTTCCAATCAATTCTTCTTTTGATTCTTTCTTCCTACATCCTGTTAGTATGCCTGCTAATGTGATAAATGTTACAATTATAATTATTTGTTTTTTCATTTGTTCCTCCTTATTGGAATACATCTATTACGTATTCAACTACCTTACCTATAGTATACTATTTAATTTTACTTAATTCAAGAAAGAAAGAGGACTTTTTTCCTCTTTCGTTCATTTTTTACTACTATTACTTCACAACAATATTAACTAACTTTTTAGGAACCGTAATTACTTTTATAATTTCTTTATCTTCCAAATGTATTTTGACATTCGGAATATCTTTTGCAAGTGTTTCCATTTCTTCTTTCGTAGTACTTGTAGATACTTCTATTTTACCTCTTACTTTTCCATTTACTTGCACAATCATTTCATAGGTATCTTCCACTGTCTTTGATTCCTCATAAGTAGGCCAAGTGGAAACTGCAATGGTTTCATCATGTCCTAAATATGTATGCCATATTTCTTCTGTCATATGTGGACAAACAGGATTTAATAATTGAATAAAACCTTCTGCATATTCTCTTGATATTTTATCTTCTTTATATACTGCATTGATAAAAATCATCATTTGACTAATTGCAGTATTAAAGTTAAGTGTCTCATAATCATTAGTAACTTTCTTAACTGTTTGATGATAGATTTTTTCTAATTCAGGTGTAGTTTCTTCCACCATTTTTCCTTCTTCAAAAATACGATAAACTCTATCCAAGAATTTTTTAGAACCATCTAATCCCGTTTGACTCCAAGGTTTATCTGCTTGTAATGGTCCCATAAACATTTCATACAAACGTAAGGCATCCGCACCATGACTTTCCACTACATCACTTGGGTTCACTACATATTCGGGATATCTTTTTCCCATCTTGATTCCGTTAGCTCCTAAAATCATACCTTGATGTACTAGTTTTTGGAATGGTTCTTTCACAGGAACAATTCCTTTATCATACAAGTATTCATTCCAAAATCTTGAATATAATAAATGTCCAACCGCATGTTCTGGTCCACCAACGTATAAATCAACTGGTAACCAGTGTTTCAAAAGTTCAGGATCTGCGATTGCATCTTCATTATTTGGATCAATGTATCTTAAGAAATACCAACTAGAGCCAGCACTTCCTGGCATAGTAGATGTTTCCCGAATACCTTCTATCCCATCTATTTCAACATGTTTCCATTCTTCTGCATTCTCCAAAGGTGCTTTGCCATTTCTACCCTTATAATCATCCATCTTTGGTAATATTAATGGAAGTTCTTCATCTTCTAAGACACGATCTGTTTCATCCTCCATATGCACAATTGGAACTGGTTCTCCCCAATAACGTTGACGAGCAAAAATCCAATCTCTCAATCTATAATTAATCTGTTTTTTTCCAACATGGTGTTCTTCTAACCAAGCAATCATTTTTTGGATTGCTTCTTCTTTATAAAGTCCATTTAAAAATTCAGAATTGATGTGAATTCCATCCCCTGTCATCGCACCACCGTTTTCGGTATATTCAAATGTTTTGAGATGCAATGCATCCTTGATTTCCTCAAGTACTATATCCTTAGAAACCCATTCTACATCAAATGCTTCATCCTCATCCAGATTTTGAGTTTGTTTATTATGACTTTTTAATTCAAATAGAAAACCTGTACATTCAATTTGAAAATACTTATCTTTATTATGTGCATAATAATGATGTCTAATTTTAAAAGTTTCTTTTAACTGTTCAATATCTGTATATCCAGTTTCTTCGGCAACTTCACGAAACGCACATTCTAATGGTGTTTCTCCTTCTTTTATCGTTCCACCTATAAATAATCGTCCACCCAATTGATGCCAATTAATGGTTAAATACTGATCCGTTTCCTGATCATGCACAATCGCAACAATACTATTTTTTTGAGATTCATTTTCTTTTGTCTCTCCTGTTTCCTCTTCAAGAACTTGAATGATTGGAATATTGAATTTTTTCGCAAATTCATAGTCTCTATCATCGTGGGCAGGTACCGCCATAATAGCTCCTGTTCCATAAGTTGCGAGTACATAGTCTGAAATCCAAATAGGAATTTCTTTATTGTTCACAGGATTAATTGCATAAGCTCCTGTAAATACACCTGTTTTGTCTTTACTCAGTTCTGTTCTTTCTAATTCTGATTTGGTCGCACAGATTCTTTGATATTCTTCTATCGCTTCTTTTTGTTCTTCTGTTGTAATTTCATTTACAATTTTATGTTCTGGAGATAAGACACAATAAGTTGCTCCAAATAAAGTATCACAGCGTGTTGTAAATACAGTAAATGTATGATGGGTATTCGCTACTTTAAAATCCACTAAAGCACCCACTGATTTTCCAATCCAATTTCTTTGAATTTCTTTGGTAGATTCAGGCCAATCTAGATCATCTAAGTTATTCAATAATTTTTCCGCATAGGCAGGAATATCCATAACCCATTGCTTCATATTCTTACGAACAACTGGATATCCACCACGTTCACTTTTCCCATCAATCACTTCATCATTGGATAGCACAGTTCCTAATTCTTCGCACCAGTTAACAGGCATATCTATATACTTGGCATACCCATCTAAATATAGTTGCTTAAAAATCCATTGTGTCCATTTATAGTAAGTTGGATTGGTTGTAGATATTTCCCTACTCCAATCATAGGCAAAACCAAGTGATTTTAGTTGTCCCTTAAATGTTTTAATGTTATCAAGTGTAAATTGTTCTGGATGATTTCCTGTATTAATTGCATATTGTTCTGCAGGTAAACCAAAAGCATCCCAGCCCATTGGGTGTAACACATTATACCCTTGCATTTTTTTCATACGTGTTACAATATCGGTTGCCGTATATCCTTCTGGATGCCCTGCATGTAACCCTACGCCTGATGGATAAGGAAACATATCTAATGCATAGAATTTTGGTTTTGAAAAATCCCATACATCGGTTTTGAATGTTTCATTTTCTTCCCAGTATGTTTGCCACTTTTTTTCAGTTTCTTTAAAATTATACATAATTAATCTTCCTTCCTTTTATGTTTGATTTGATAACTTTTTCCAATGATATGATATACCAATAATTGAAACGGAATTAAAACCGCAAAAGCAAGTAACATTTTAAGTAATAGATTATTTGTCATTCCAACAACACACAAAGTTACAGTAATAATGGTTGCATTCGCTAAGGCAATCACATGTGCGAGTCCCTTAATAGATATGGTGTTCGTATCTAAATGGTATACGTTTTCTAAATATTTGACATAGGTATTGTTACGAAATTGTGACAATTTCTTTTTACGAATAATCACAAATAAAACATAACTCAAATAAAGAATGATAAAAACAATTCCATAAAATAATATTTCTTTCATAAATTCACCTCTTCACACAAAAAAGCATTATGTTTAAGGACGGAATATCCGCGGTACCACCTTAATTCATAATACTTATGCTCTCTTACATTTAACGCATGTCTACGCCTTTTAGGAACTCCAAAGCAAGTTCATTTTGTTCATCCCAAAGTTTTCACCAACCACTTTGTCTCTAATATGACATCTCAAAATTACTACTCTTCTTCTTCGTTTTTCTGTTATTAGTATAATATAAAACATGAGAGAATGCAACTATTTTTGTCTTTCTCCTTGTACAATCGCCACATATGATGTACAACGATATTGTAACTGTTGTAAGGAATCTAGAATTGTTTTAATCTGTAGTATTAAACTCTGCGCTTCCGTTAATATTTGAAAGCTACTGGCTTCTTGTACTATATTATAATACTTGTGAAGTAGAACCTCCAAATTTTGAATTTTTACCTTCATTTGTTGTTTTTAAAATTCTAAAGTTTGATTCTGTTCTTGCATCTTAATATCCTTCCTTCATTACATTAATTATACTGAAAATAACTCTGTTTGTAAACTTATACCTCTTTGATATAATCAAGCAATTTTAAGAATAACTTAATATATTTTCGTTCCAACTTATGATTACTCAATTTGCGAATACCAATTCGTTTTTTCTTGATAGAATCATTACTAAACATAACTGCATCAATCCTGTTTTTCATCTCTGTTTCAATTGGTAAATCGGAAATAATAGACTCAATATCATCATTGATGATACGTACTGCATCTATTTCAATATCTTTTCCCTTACAGTTTAAAGTAAGTTGTCCCAATGTTGACACATGTTTTACCTCTACAATAAAATTGGTATCCTCTACATAAGAATTTGCCTCTATTTTTTGATCGTTAAAATAAACAATCACATCTTCTGCTTCTTTGGTGTTACGGAAAACAAATTTGTACTCTCGATATTCTGGAACAATACCTGTTTTTCCTGAAATAGGGCGCATAATAACAGTGTAATTATTTGGCATATAATTGTAATCAATATTGGTAATGAGACAATACTCTTTTCTATATAATTCACTTACACCATCATCTTCATATAAGTCATAGGAATTGCTTCGTCCTGGAAAAATTTGAATTTCCATTTTTTCTGGTGGAGTTGTATCATTGATATTCTCATGGTCCCCTAGTACAATAATAGATCCGGCTTTTGCGAATACTGGATAATCTTCATCTTTAAAGAATGAAATATATTTTTTACCACCTGGGAATTTTTTACCTGTTACATAGTCATACCATACACCTGATGGTAAGAAAAACTTATGAATGACACGATTCATGATTGGTTCTTTTTTATTGATAATTGGACAAACGAATAATTCGCTTCCAAAATAGTATCCATTACGATAATTAATATCATCATACATTTCTGGAAATTTATAATAAATTGGTGTAATCATTGGTGTTCCATACTTATGATATTTATAGGACTCTGTATAAATATATGGAATCAAACGATGACGTAATGTCATATAATCCTTTACAATTTTATAGGTTTTATAATCCCAAAGCCATGGTTCCCTTTTATAATATTTTCCATCTTCTGAACCCAGTTTTAAAATGGGACTAAGTACCCCTAGTTGCACATATCTAATATAAAGTTCGCTATCTTCGATTCCATTATAATATCCACCAATATCGTGGCTCCAATAGCTAATTCCTATATTCGCTGCATTTCCATTATAAAAAGGTATCATTCTTAAGGTATCCCAACTAACAATACTTTTTCCAGAGTACAAAACTGGGTAACGATGAGGTGCGACCATAGCATTTCTTGTACAAATCATTGCTCTTCTTTTATAATCTTTTTGCATATCCAAATAATGATAATGGTTTAATGCCCATAATTCTGTTGGATTTTTTGGCTTTTCATCTAGAAAATAGAAATCAACCCCCATTTGATCGAGTGGATGGATACATAACTTGAAATACAAATCAAGTGTTTCAGGATTGAATACTTGAAAAGGAATGACTCCATTCTTATCTGGTTGAATATGCTCCTTAATTTTTTCATAATTTTCTTCATAAGGAAGAAATCCATGTAATGGTTTTACATTGAGTCCCAAACGAATACCATTTCGATGTAGAAATTCAATTGTTGACTCTGGATTTACAAATTGATTGTGGTTCCATGTAAATCCAGATTCTCTTTTTTTACCATTATAATCTTGTAAATGCCAAGATTCATTTAACAAAAGGATAGATAAAGGAATTCCCTTATCTTTGAATTTTCCAATCAACTCCGATAGGGTTTGATCATTATATGATTCTTCTTTACCCCACCAGTTACCAAGAGCATAACGTGGCAATAAAGCAGGTTGTCCTGTCAATGCAAAGTAATCCTGTAAACAATATCCAAAATCCTTTAAATACATAAATAAGTAAATATCTATTTCTGCAATACTGCGTTCTTCTAAGGTTCCATTCTCTGTTAAAATCATATGTTCTGCATCATCAATTGTCGCAAAACCATCTGTAGAAAATAGGCCTTTTTTTAATTTGATTTTTTTATCATAAGCATCTAAAGACATTCCGGGTGCCCCATAATTTCTAACTTCTGGATGATTGTAGTACCAAATTCGATTGGAATTTAAAAGTTCTACTCTTAAATTTGCCATAGCATTCAGTCTTCCACCATCAAATGGTTTTTCTTTCACATAACGAAGATGAAAATATTTGGTTTTAATTTCTAGTACACGGTCTGTTTCTTTTTTAGTAAAAGGAACAGGATCCATGTTACGATACCAAATTAAGGTCGTTGGTCTATCTTCAAATAATCCTTCCTTGTTATATTCCATACGAATGACACGTTCACTTAAAATAGTAAAACGATAATATTTACCTTGAATCACATTTTCTGGATTGGCTTTGGCTAATGTATAATCCATTTTAAATTGTTCTCCTAGATTGTACACACTTACCACCCCTTTTCTTATAAATCTTCAATTTTCATGAAGTTTGTATGTTTCACTTCTTTCAGTGGATATCCACCTGTTATCACAATGCGATCTCCTAATTCTGCTTTGGTAATTTGTTTTGAAACTTCTTTAGATTGTTCCATCATTTCATCAAATGATTTAATTGGTTTGATGATTTTTGGATAAATTCCATAATAAATTGTCAAATTTCTTACCGTTTTTCCATCAGGGCTAATGGCAAGAATTGGACAAGATGGGCGAAAACGACTAATTTTCCTTGCAGTATAACCACTCATAGTTGGCGTTACAATCGCATTTGCTTTTAATCTACTTGCACACTCTACTACACTATATGCGATAGATCCTGTGGTATCCTGTTTTTCAGTACGCATTGCTTTATCTAGTAATTCATAGTAATTGACATCTTCTTCTGCTGTTTCAATAATTTTACTCATAATATCAACTGTTTGAACTGGATATTTTCCAATTGTAGTTTCTCCCGATAACATAACTGCATCTACACCATCTGTTACTGCACTGGCAACATCAGATACTTCGGCACGTGTTGGACGAGCTGCATTTTCCATAGATGCCATCATTTCGGTTGCGACAATACTTACCTTTCCCGCACGATGACATTTACTGATAATTGTTCTTTGAATACCAGGAACCCGTTCAAAAGGAAGTTCTACTCCTAAATCCCCACGTGCAATCATCACACCATCACTGATATCGATAATTTCATCAATCGCATCTACTGCACGTTCATTTTCGATTTTTGGAATAATTGCGATATGGTCGTTTCCTAAGTTAATTAAAATATCATTAATTTCTAATACATCTTCTGCATTCGAAACATGTGTTAAAGCTAAAAAGTCGACATCCATTTCATTCGCAAAAGCAATATCTTCTTCATCTTCTTTACTTAAAAAGGGCATATTCAGTCTAACACCGATAACATTAATTCCTTTGTGATCTTCTACAAATCCTCCAGTTACCACTTCACATAACAAATAGTCAATTCCCTTATCTAGTATGGTCAATTCAATGAGCCCATCATTTATTTTAATGGTATCATTTACTTTTACATCATGAATCAATCGAGGATAAGAAACAGAAAATTTAGTAGAGTCCCCTAGAATGGGATTCATATAGACACGAATTTTATCACCTGTATTCAAATATGCACTTCCACTTTCAAATTTTCCTACAGTTACATCTGGTCCTTTGGTATCCAACATGATTGCAACATTAGTATGTAATGTTTCATTCAATCGTCTAATTTTTTCAATCACATCTTTACAGAATTCATGACTGGCATGCGTCAAATTGATACGCGCTACATTCATACCATTTAAGATTAGTCCCTTTAATATTTCTTCATCTTTACTTGCTGGACCAATCGTTGTGATAATTTTCGTCTTTTTCATACTCTCACCTATTATTGATTATATCAATTTTTAAGAAGAATAAAAAGGTCTTTTTTTGATTTTTTTGAAAATTATAGAGGTAAGGTTACAGTCTTCTTGAGTCAATTAATAACGACTTATTTTATCCACAAAAACAATGATATTGGATAGAAGTCCATTATTTTAGGAATATATACAAAATTTTAAGGTTAATTCTTTAAGCATATATTTCTTTTATCATTATATCTAGAAGTGTCTATTTTTCCTATGGAAATAACTTGACAAACATACTATTTTAATATAGAATAACAAGCATATTTGAAAGGATGGGGAGTCGTTTGTGTTAAGCATAAAAAATATGAATGATATGCAGAGAATGATGGAATATTATAGAACAAGTGATATGTTGAATTTATTATATTTTTTTCCACAACTAAGTCCTGTTAGAGATTTAACTATTGTAGAAAATGAAGATGATTATCTAAACTATCAGGATTTTTTAAATAATTTTGATCAGAACAGAGTTGATACTCTAAAAGGTAGAACTCCAATTTTAGGTATAGAAAATTCGGGAAAAAGTAACAGTTTCTATAATACTCTAATAAAGGTAAAAGAAAAGGACCCACATGGAGTATTAGTTTTATTTAATGTAACTAATGAGCCTTCCGAAAGATACGAAAGATATGCTGGAATATCGGTAGGAGTTGATTTGGGCAAAGATGTTTTTATAGATGCTGTTTCAAAAGGTTTTGATGGAAGAGAAGTGTCAAAAAGTATTTGTACTCATGAAAGATATTTTATTCCATGGTATGATTTAAGAAAAATTAGTATCGGTAATTTGAAAGAATATCAAACATTCCAAATTAGTAATGCAGATTATCAAATGACTAGAAGCGAAAGAATACAATTTTTAAAATCTATTGGGTTAAATCCAAGTGTATTTTCTTCCTATATTCCAGAAAACTATCAAGCAATACCAAATTTCATATGGTTAAGTGTAATTAGAAACCTTCTTAAGAAATTAGAAAAAAATGAAGATATTTTAGCAAGTTATGGATTCACTAATTTTGCTATTTCAGGTCATACAGAAGGTTATCAATTTGCACCATGGCAAATGTTCGATAAAAAGAGATATACATTGGTAAAAAAGTAGAATAATATTACAAATTTATAATAAATCATGAAAAAGACTGAGTTCAGCAAAAAATTTTTAAATCGGAAACTTGCATAAAATTAAAGAATTTAGTATAATGTATATAGATGGAAGAAATTCCATACAATAAAAATGGAACACTTGACTTGTAGCAAAGTTGGGTGTTAGCCATAAAGGTTAAACACCTTAATTCACTGAATTAGGGTGCTATTTTTTTATTTCGGCTACTAATAAAAGTAGAAGGAACAAAATGAGAATAATGTTATTTAGAACTTTCAAAATAAAAACTCTTTTTTTCATAATCTCAAGCCTCCCCTCTATCCAATTGAATGGAAGTTCGGCAAACACCCAACAAAGTCTTGTATTCCTATATTCATTATACTATTTTATAGACTATAAGTAAATAATTTTTGCCTTATTTTACAAAGAAAAAATAACCTTACAGATTTTAAAAATCTGTAATAAAATCCTCTCAGAAATGAGAATTTCTATATGCATTGGATTTTTCAAATTTTCGTTATATAAATATCAATGTCTTGATTTTTTAAAGCCTACTTTTTTTCCATCCAATAAAGATGCCGTATCAATCACTCGGTGTCCATACTTTTCTTTTAAAGAGTCCAGTGTACGTTCTAAGGTAACATCTTGGTCTCTTTTTTCTACTGTTTCAAATAAAGAAACTTGATGTAAACTAGTTGAGGTGAAATGATCTAAACGAATTCCGACTAACCGGATAGGTTCTCCCTCCCACATTTCATCTAATAAAAATTTAGATGTTTCAAAAATTTCTTTGGTAAGATTGGTTGCATTTTTTAGTTTTTTTTGATGAGAGTAACTTCTAAAATATTGATCTTTTAATTGCACACAAATAACACAAGTATACTTATTTTGTCTCCTCAATTCTAAAGCAACATTATTGGATATCGATTCTAACACCTGATAGAGTTCGACTTTAGAAGTAACATCTTTTTCTAAAGTGGTAGAATTACTAATCCCTTTATTCTCTTCTTTGGTAGAAATCACTTCACTCATATCAATTCCATTTGCCATTTCTATGAGTTTTATAGACTGATTTTTAAAATATGGGTATAAATGTTCTGGTGTGGTATGAGCAAGATCACCAATCGTTTTAATTCCTATTTTTTTTAATTTCTCGCTACTTTTTTTACCAACCCCAAATAAATCACCAATGGGTAAAGGATGCATTTTCTCTCGTACTTCTGTTTCATATAATGTATGAATTTGATTGGGTTTACTAAAATCTGATGCCATTTTCGCACATAACTTATTATTGGCAATTCCTATATTGACAGTAAAGCCTAAAGTATTTTCAATTTCATCTTTTATTTTTTGTGCAAACAGATAAGAATCACCATATAAACTTTGTACTTTTCCATAATCCAAAAAGCATTCATCAATCGAAAATACTTCAATATCACAAGTATATTTACTTAGTAGCTGAAATAAGTTTTTAGACATTTTCTGATACCAAAGATAATTAGGCGGAAAGGTACGCAAGGCTGGACATTTTTTTCTAGCACTATATAAAGTTTCACCTGTTTGAACTCCCATTTTTTTCGCAAGTGGACTTTTGGCTAAAACGACTCCCCTTCTTGTTTTTTCATCTCCACCAATTACAGCATAACTATCTCTAATATCATAGCCAAAGCCTTGATTTAGTAAGTCAACTGCACTCCATGATAAAAAGGCATTATTGACATCAATATGCATGATAATTCGCTCCATACTATCACCTTTTCAACCCAAAGCAAATCATTATTTATATTTTATCACGAACAAATGTTTTCGTAAATGGGTTTGCTATGAAAAATTTGCATATATTTATATACATAATAATTTAGTGAAAAACATCATACATTGAACTAAGGTGAATATATGAAAAGCAAATTTATAAAGTCTACAATTATATTAATTATTGGTGGTTTTATTACAAAAATATTAGGTATGATTATCAAAATTGTCATGACTAGATTGATGGGAACAGAAGGTATTGGTGTCTATATGCTATTAATGCCTACTTTTTCATTGTTAATTGCCTTAGCACAGCTTGGATTTCCCGTTGCAATTAGTAAATTAGTTGCCGAAGATAAAAAAAACAATAAAAATTTAGTGTTCTCTATTATTCCCATTTCTTTGATTTTAAACATTCTTATCATGGTATTATTGTTATTTTTTGCAAGTACAATCTCTACGCATTTATTACATGAAAGTAGAACTACACTAGGTATAATTTGCATTGGATTTGTTTTACCATTTATCAGTATTTCTTCAATTTTAAGAGGTTACTTCTTTGGAAAAGAAAGAATGATACCACATGTGATATCAAATATTACAGAAGATATCGTCCGATTGATTGTACTTATCATTGGAATCCCCCTTTTTATCGTAAAGGGAATTGAATTTGCAGTTGCATTTATTGTAATCTCTAATATTTTAAGTGAACTTACTTCTATCTTAATCTTATTCTTATTTTTACCAAAAAATTTTAAAATAAATAAAAAGGATTTTGTTCCTAAAAAAGAAAACATTAAAGATGTACTTAATATCAGTATTCCTACAACAGGAAGTCGTATTATTGGCAATATAGGCTATTTTTTGGAGCCAATTATTTTAACATTTGTTTTACTAAGGATGGGTTATTCAAATGAATTCATCGTAACAGAATATGGAATTGTCAGTGGATATGTTATGCCATTGTTATTATTACCATCATTTTTTACTATGGCAATTTCACAAGCATTAATTCCAGTTATCAGCAAATCCTATGCAAATCATCATTATCACTATGCATCTTCCAAAATCAAGCAAGCTATCTTTTTTTCCCTTATGATTGGAATACCTGTTACCATCCTTTTCTTACTATTACCAAATATTCCGCTTAAATTTATATACAATACAACAGAAGGAGTAACTTATTTAAGAGTATTAGCTCCTATCTGTTTATTACACTATATTCAATCTCCACTTACCAGTAGTTTACAAGCAATGGGAAAGGCAAAAGAAGCAATGAACGGAACTATATTAGGAGTAGTTGTAAGAACCATTACACTTTGGATTGGGTGCTCTCTTAAAATTGGAATGTGGGGGCTTGTAATTGCAACCGCATGTAATATCACTTTAGTAACTCTTCATCAAGCAAAGTGTGTGAAAAAAGCGTTCTATTAGGATGTTAAATATTCCATATTCATGTTTCCTTTCACTATTAGCACGTGAATAGAAGATCTTTGGAATGTTGCAGTTAGTTTACATTCACTTTAGCTGTATCACTTGTAGCAGACATGTAATATCTTTTCATATTAATCATGCCATTAGTGTCTGTTTGTTGTGCAGGTGATGATTGCATATCTGATGTATAGGATAAGCCACTATAGGTAAATGTAGAGGTATAGGTCAGTTCATTTGAACTATGGCTTACCGTAGTATATACCAATATAGTTAATTTATCCCCAATAGCTATATTATTAATTGTAACCGATAATTCAGGAATACGTGCCGTTGTAGTAGCACCTCCATCATATACTTTGTAGTAGAGTATATCAGTATTATTCTCTAATGTTCCTGTAATCAACTCCCCATTGACATAAGCAGTTTTACCTGATGCAATATCTGAAGCACTTGCCGTTCCTCCTGTTTTGAAGATATTTAGTTGTCTATTTAGTTCATTAATCTGTGCTTCATATGCCTCTTTCTGGGTCTTTATCCTATCTTCATATTCTGCTCTTATTTGTGCGATATCTGCTTCTTTATTTGCCTCTAATTCTTCTATCCTTCTATTTAACTCTTCTATTTGATCTTTATAGGTGTTTTCTATTGTTTTCTTCTGTTCTTCATAATCATTTGTTAGATTACTGATTCTTTCTTCATACTCATTTCTTATTTCTTCTATTTTTTTATTATTTTCTTCTTTTACTTTTTCTAATTCACTTTCTAAGTCACTACAGATCCCTACTGTCTCATATTCTTCTGTTGCTTCATTATAACTACATCTTCCACTACTTATTCTTACTTCTTCTTCATCTATATTCTTGATTGCTACATACTTTCCATCACTATATAAGTACATACTTCCTTTTTCGATTCTTCCTTTATATCAAAGCGATCACTGCAAGTATTACGATTACCGCTAATAGTTCTACTAATGTAAAACCTTTTTCCTTCATTTTATTCACTCCATTTTGTATTTTCTTTATTCTTTCTTATACTTAGTTCACTACTTTATTCTCCTACTTTCAATCTTTTTACTCCTTTCTTTACACCAATAAAAAGAGGGTTATCCCCTCCCGTTTACAAATAGTTAACCTATGTATCTACTCATAAACTATTTTATGATTTATTTTTGATAGTCTTATTGTAACTCTTTTATTTTATTTCTTCAATACTTTTTTCTCCACTGTGTAAAGCAAAACATATAAAATATAATTCCACTTATAATAAAGATTAGTAGTGTAATAGGAACGTATATATTTTGTAAATGAGGAATTAACAAAAGGGATGTGAGATTTACAATACTATGAAATAAAATTGGAATTTTAATATCTTGATATCGATCATATAACAAAATTAATATAGTGCCTAATAAAAGTGCAAAAATGATTTGTATGAAATTGCCATGAAATATGGCAAACAAAACAGTACAAAATATCATTGCATTTTTTTTAGAATATAATTCCTTTAATTTATGATAGACAATACCACGAAATAAATATTCTTCTATGATAGGTCCAATGATTCCTTCACTCAATAACAAAATGCAAAAATAAGAAGTAATCATTACTTCATAACGAACACCTAACCATATGAGTGGAATATGAAATAATAAACAAAATACAATTGGGGCAAAAAGCAAAAGAATTGGAGAACTAACTTTAGCTTTCTGCTTTTGATACCTATACTTACGATACTGATAAATTAAAATCGGGATGATAAAAACTATGTTTACAAGAATCACATAAATCATATGCGATTCTATATATGCATTTAATGGAACACTTAAATCAAGCTGATTCACACGTTCTATAATCTGTTGTTCCGTTTCAGATGGATATGCTAATTTCATCTGATTTACTTGTTTTTGCATAAAAATAAATGATAAGATCGCAACAATTAAAAATTGGCCTATTCCAATTAGGATAGGCCAAATCAAAATACGAATCACTTTTCCAAAATAAGAACGATTCATTATTTTTCCTTTTTAAACATTTCTGATATTGTAGTACTAATTGTTGCAATGTTTTGTAAGTCTGATGGAACAATAATTTTTGTTGATTGACCATTTGCTACATTTGTTAAGGCTTCAAAACTCTTAAGAGTTAGTACTGCATTATCAGCCTTTGCTTCTTTTAATAATTTAATTCCTTCCGCTTCAGCAGTTTTTAATTTCAAAATTGCTTCAGCTTCTCCTTCTGCTTCACGAATTTGTGCTTCTTTTTTCGCTTCAGCTCTTAAAATGGCACTTTCCTTTTCTCCTTCAGCAATTAAGATATTAGATTTCTTTTCTCCTTCCGCTTGCAGAATCTTTTCACGACGTTCACGTTCTGCACGCATCTGTTTTTCCATGGCTTCTTGGATATCTCTAGGCGGTATGATATTTTTTACTTCCACACGATTGACCTTAATTCCCCATGGATCTGTTGCTTCATCTAGAATAGAACGCATTTTAGAATTGATAATATCTCTTGAGGTTAAAGTTTGATCAAGTTCCAATTCTCCAATTAGATTACGTAAAGTAGTTGCTGTTAAATTTTCGATTGCGCTAATTGGATGTTCTACACCATAAGTATATAATTTTGCATCTGTAATCTGATAATAAACTACTGTATCAATTTGCATGGTAACATTATCTTTTGTAATAACAGGCTGTGGTGCGAAATCTTTTACGATTTCTTTGAGGGACACCGAATTTGCGACACGATCTAAAAATGGTATCTTAAAATGTAATCCATGTTGCCACGTTTGGGAGTAAGAACCCAAACGTTCTATCACATATGTTTTTGCTTGTGGTACTACTTTAATATTTGGTATTACAAGTACTGCCACAAGAATAAGTAAAGTAATAAAAATTTCCATAATTAATCCTCCCACTCTTCTACTTTAATCTTTACACCATCTATTAATAATACTTTTACAGTACTATCAACCTTAATTTTTTGATCCGCAAAAGCAGTCCATTTTTTACCATCCACTTTTACTTCTCCTGTGCCATTTTTTAAAATTTCCTCTGTTACAATTCCCTTCATACCAATAATACGATCTAAATTGGTATTTTCTTTTTTACCAGAAAGCCATTTTTGTAATATTGGTCTCGTTGTAATTAAAAGTAGAATTCCTACAATACAAAATACACCTACTTGTAACATAAAATTATCATTTATGAAAGAAAGTGCTAAAGCAAGTAACCCACTCACAACAAACCAAATTGTGGTTAAGTTGATTGTCATAACTTCCACTATTGCTAACAAAATAATAATTGCAATCCAAATATAAAACATAAATCATCACCTACTTAAATTATACTATTGACCTTTTTAAAATACAACCAAATTATTTATAAAAAAAAGAATTTTTATTTTCTTTTTCCAATATCTTCCTCTATCTCTTTTGATATATAGCTATACATAGTTAGAAGATGTTTTAACATATCTATGCATTGTTGCCGTGCAACAGGATTATTCGCCGTTTTTGTTATAAACTCATCGATTAATTTTTGAATAGTTGTTATACTTTCCTGATTTGCATTTATAATAGGAGAACTAGTTGAAGTGGAAACAACTGTCTTATTTTTTAATGATTGTGGTTTCTTTTTTTCTTTCATTTTATTATTCATAAAACTTTTGAAATCCATGACAGGTGCAGTAACAACACTAAGAAGTCCTTTAGCAAATACAAATGGTGTTGAAGTAACAAGGAACAATTTAACCTTTTGCTTTGAATTGGCCTTTAATTCCTCCAATAATTGTTGCTTACGATTTATTAAATTGTTCATCGTATCAAAATGATTTCGTTTAAACTGTTGTTGTGCTTCTTTTAATTTTTTAAGTGTTTCTTCATCATCTCTAGCCATTGCATCAAGTAGTATTGCTGAATCTCGTTGATGATGTTCTCCTTCTTCATTTATAAAATCATTGTATAATTTATTTTCTTCTCCCATTGCAGTCTCTATTTTAGCTAGTACATTTGAGTAATTCACTTCATATAGCCTTGATAATGTTTCTACATTGTTTCTTAGGGCATTGTTTACATTAATATCTCTATCATAGTGACTTTTTTTATCTGATAGCTTTTGTTTTAAAAAATTGAACTGTTGAATTCTTTCTTGATACCACTTCATTTTTTGTCTTGCATTTTCTTGTTCTTTTTCGGTAAACAAAGTACTATATAATTTTTTCATCGCTATAAAATCTTCTTTTTCATCCCTTATTTGCATATCATAATCAGTCATTTTCTGTTCAAATGTATGATAGATATGTATATAGCCTAAAGAAGCTAAAAATTCCTTCCATTTTGCAGAAATCAAACAAGTACGTTTTCCTCTTATTTCAGCTTCCATTCCTTTGACTTCATTGCCAATTTTCTTTAATGTTGCTACCACTATTTCGTCTGCATTATTTTTCACTACTTATCTTCCCCTTTTTGATGCATTAAGTCACGCATTTTATCTTTAACAATTTTCCATTCATCATCAGAAATATCTTCAAAAACAATCTTATCATTTGATTCTATCATAGCAGATGCATATAGTATAATCATATCCTCACCGTTCTTTTCATTTTGTGTATATACAATATATTGCTTATTTGTTTTTTCAGATACAAAGGCTAAAATTACTTCTACTGCTTGTTTTTGACCATCCGAATTTACAATTTCTATGGTTGTTTTATTCTTCATTATAATCACCTTAACCATTATAACATATTTTAAAACATAAATATTGATTTTTTAAATTATGGCTGTACTCGTTTTACAATTGCAACATGTGATTCACTTCCCAATAATGCTCTATCTCGTTTTTCTAGCGATAATTTTTTATATTTTAGTGTAAGAATTTTATAAACAGATTCATTAATTCGTTCCTCCGTTATTTTTCCTTCTGCGACACTTTGTTTGATATAAGTAACTGCACCTTCTAAACTACTAGGCATTAATAATAAATCAACACCTGCATTAATTGCTAGTTCATAAATATCTTTTTCAGAATAATGATTCGTCAAAGCCTTCATATTAAGGGCATCTGTAACAATCAAACCATTATATCCCATTTCCTGTTTCAATAGTCCAGTAATCAATTCTTTGGAAAGGGAAGCAGGTATTTCACTCTTTGTAATACTAGGAACTGCTAAATGCCCTATCATGATGACCTCAGCACCAGATTCAATCGCACGTTTAAAAGGAACTAAATCAGAAGAAAAGAGTTCCTCTTTGGTTTTCTCAATAACCGGTAAATCATAGTGGGAATCTAATATAGTGCTTCCATGTCCTGGAAAATGTTTATATACTGCAATAACCCCATTATCTTCTAATCCCTTTGCCAAAGAAATTCCCATCTTAGAAACAAGATCGGCATTAGATCCAAAACTTCTATCTCCAATTACTCGATTTTGTACATTATCCACAATATCCAATACTGGGGCAAAATCCATGTTAATTCCAAATACTTGTAACTCTTCTGCAATTACTTTGCCTACATCATATGCCAATGTTAAATTATTGGTATTTCCTAATTCTGTCATAGAAGGAATTTGCGTCACATAAGAATCCTCTAATTCTTTTAACCTCTGTACTCTGCCACCTTCTTGATCAATTGTAATAAATAGCGGAATTTTAGCTGTATTTTCAATTGTCTCAATTAATTGAATCGTATTTTCATAATTTGTAAAATTTTCACGAAATAGAATAAATCCACTAGGTTGATATTTTTCTAATTCTTCTTTAAATTGATCATCAACTGTTTCTTTACGGTAATAAGTAATCAGCATTTGACCAATTTTTTCTTCTAATGTCATACTTTCTAATTGTTGTTCTACTTCTGTTTTAATTTTGTTATCCATTTGAATAGCTTTATTTTCTATACTAACAAAATTTAAAAATAAAAAAACACATAATATTATACAAGCTATAAATATCTTTATTTTCTCCATAATATTACCCTCTTTAGTACTATAATAAAATTAAATCAAAAAAGAAATCGATTTATGTCACGTTTTAAATAAATTATATATAAAAGACTCCTTTCAAGTTAAGAATATATTTTTATTATACATTCTTTTTTGAACTTTTCGAAGCCATTTCATTTCCCAATGATGCCCTTCGGGAGGACGTTCAACAACTTTATTTTTTACATGTATCAATAAAACGTTTAAAAATATTATTCATATTTTCATCGTTTTTATACAAACTTTCTGGATGAAATCTTACACCAATATAAAATTTTTTATCTTTGGATTCTACTACATCTGCATATCCATCTTCACAAAAAGCAACTTGATCTAAAAATGGTGATTTATCAATACTTTTCTTATGTCTTGAATTAACTGCCATTTCTTCTACATTAACAATACTATAAAATTTAGATGATGGATTAATTTTTATATTATGTGCATATTCTTTCATCAATTGATTATGTTTTTCTAGATTAGAAATTTTGTATGTTGTACCGCCTAAAGCTCTAACAATAACATTTTGACCACAACAAATACCCAAAGTTGGAATATCGTTTTCGTAACAGTATTTTGCAATAATCATTTCATAGTTATCACATGCTCCCCCACCTTGAAATATTATCCCATCGCAAAGGTTAACTTGGGTAATTAAAGCATTATACTCATCTTGAGATAAATTATTATTCCAATCATCCCCAACATCTAGTATCTCATCTTTAGGTAATAAAATTCCAATTGCAATTGCTTCATTATCAAATATAGCTTGTTTTACTTCGTCTCTTATATATGTATTAGGTCTAATATTATTTTCAATAAAATGTTTAGAAACGATTCCTATTATCGGTTTACTCATATATTTACATCTCCTACACATGTTCATTGATTTTGTCAATGTACAAGTGTGTTTTACTAAATTGACAAAATTCAATTTAACTTTCTACAAATATTTTGTCATATTTAAAAGCATATTAAAACTCGAATTTCTATAAAAATAGAAAGTTCGAGTTTGGTATCAATCTAGTGGACCTGACGAAGTCAAAAACAAACTATTTTGTATTTAGTTGTGGATTTGCTTTAATCGTAAAACTATAAGAACAAATTTATTTTTCATATATCTAATTTAGTTAAACGTAGCTTACTTAATTAAATCTATACTATTCTGTATTTTTCTTTTAACATAACAGTTTTTATCTAACACCAAAATTGGAGCGTAATCAGGATTTAACATAAAGGAAGATAATTTTGAAACAAACAAATCTTTTTCTATTTTAGAATTATCACAAGAAAAATACTCTTCAATAATTATGTCGAACAAATTAGGTAAAGATTTATTAAAACGATTTAAAGTTTGCTCCATACATTCAATAATTTCTTTTCTAGCCACTTTGCTTTTATCCATGACCTCTTCTAAATTTTTTCGCATATAAATTATAATTTCTATTTCTTGTATACTTAAATGGTAATCATCTAAGTTTTGTGCAAAACCAATTATATTATAAAAGCGATTATCCATTAATAATCCTAATGGATTGTTTAAAAACGAATATTCTAAAATTTCTTCTCCATATATGCTAATTAATAAATCAGTAAAAAAATATTCTATTACATGCCCCTTAGAAAACTGGCATAATCTTGTTAAATATTCGGCAAAACCTTCAGTTAAGCCATTGAGATGTTTTCTATCTTTTATTATATGTTTAAAACATACACCATTTCCATAAATAGTGTTATCATCTATTTTTTTGCCAACTTTTTCCTTATCACGAAAGGACATATGAAATAATTCATGAGCTATAGAATTATTATTATTTCCATAAATAGTAATAATGTTATCTTCATGGTTGTAATCCGCGGTTATACTTTTTATTTTTTCTTCATGTTTAACTATTAAATCCTTTTTATTTTTAAAATAATTCTTTTGCCAATCCAACGGATATTTTGATAATATTTTTTCTACTAACTCAAAGTATAAATACATGAAAAAATCCCCCTAAATTTATTTAAAAACAAACAATTTGTTTGTTTTATAACCACATGGTGGAGCTGAGGAGAATTGAACTCCTGTCCGAAAATACCCTACCAACAGTATCTACAAGTTTAGTTGATTATTTCATTTCCTAAACTATGTTAGTAACCAACAACCCATAATTTAGTAAGCTCAAATCATTCATTGCTACTGTTGAGCACAATAACAATATATCCTACTCAATCGTGCCTTCTTAAATTCCCGTAGGAAAAGAAGAAAAGAAAGCTGCATTCCTTAAATTCGATTAGGCGAAGGCTACAGTATTCTTAGTGAATAAAGTAGCAAATGCATTTTTTAATTTATTTCCGTTTAATTTTTGTTTGTACGTAAGGTGTACCTCCCACTTGCAACTGAAAGCGGAACATTTCCGTCGAAACCAAAGCAGCCCCGTGAAAAGATTATAACATACTTTCATTAATCATACAATTATTTTTTTGATTTTTGCAATTCTGTTTCTAACAAATAAGATAACTTGGAACACATCTTATTTCTACTTTCACCTGTTACACACCCATACAATTTATTCAGTCCAAGAGAAGTTTTTAACTTCGTTAAAATACATCCTATTAGCACTGGTTGCAACATTGGTAAACAAGACTTTATATATAAAATCATAGGGAGTGTCTCATTCGTTATTTCACAATCCGATAATCCCATTAAATAATTCATCAATTCCTCTACCTTTTGATAAATATAGACAGAGCTCATTTCTAATTCCTCATGACTCATATTACGATTATTAAAAGGTAAAAAGCATTCTTCTGTAAAAATATTGTCTTCAATAGGAGTCGACGTTGCTAAAAGCCCATACCGAAAATCAATCAATGTTTCTCTTTCTTCTTTTGATTGTTTTCCATGGTGCAAATAATAACAAATTGAATTATAAAAACTAACATCTAAATTGCTTTGCAATACTTGATAATCTTCTTTCAAAACAACTCCATCTAATGTATAAAGATATTTATCATCCAAATAGTTTGCAAATCGAATTGCTGCAAGCGTTTCTGGTTCTATCGGTACAAAATAATTATTGTTTGATTGCCTATAAACCATATTCTGATAATATACCCTTCCAACTTGTTTATCAATACCTCTCTCTTTTTCTTTTTCCCGAATAAGTGCATATCTCAGTAGATCCATCATCTCTTTATATTCTTTCGATCTTTGTTTTTTCGCTTTTTCTAACTCTGCTAATTTAAGATAAAGATTAACAACAGTCTTAGTCAGTTCAAAAATATCATGATAACGTTTCATAAAATTCTCCTTTTTTTGCTAATTAGTATAATCAAACATCCTTGTTTTGTCAAATAAAAAATTAGAAAATTTTATATTGCTTTCTAATTTCTCTTTCCATATCTCTTTTTTTAATACTTTCTCTTTTATCATATGTCTTTTTACCTTTAGCAATTCCTAATAATATTTTAGCTCTGTTTTTTTTGAAATATAGCTTGATAGGTACTAAAGTATATCCATCCAATTCTATAAAATCCCTTATTTTCCAAATTTCCTTTTTATGTAATAATAACTTTCTTGTACGTAGTTCATCATGATTAAATTGATTTCCTTCCTTATAAGGACTAATATGCATACCTAGTAAAAAAACTTCTCCATTCTTGCAAATGGCATAACTGTCTTTTAAATTGGCATTCCCATTCCGAATCGATTTAATTTCCGTACCCGTTAAGACAATTCCTGATTCATACGTATCTAATATTTCATAATCATATCTTGCTTTACGATTGTTGATTTCTATCATATTTCACCTGCTATTCTGTTTTTCCAATTCCTCCAGCTTTACCTCTATATTATTTAACTCTTCAATAGTGCAACCAACTCTGGATCATTTTGTAATTGATTTTCACAACCAATACTAATTTCTTGCTGTCTTGCTTCAAAATCAGCCTTTTTTTGTCTATACTCATCAAATGTTTGCTTCAATTGATCATAATGTACTTGTAATTTTTCTATTTGTTTTTGATAAATTTTTGGCATAAACTGATATGATTTTTTATTTACAAAGTTAGAGAGATCCCTTTCAGCCATACGAACTCTTTCTTCTATAGTATTATATTCGGGTATATACATAAAATTAATTCGTTCACGATTTAACTGTTGCTGTGATTCACCCCATAACTGACGTATTTGCGACTGTTTTTCCATTATTTTATATTTGATTTCCAACTTTTGCTGAGACAGATTAGACCTATATTTTTCAATAGAAGTATCTTTGAAAAGTACTGTATGAATACTTTTTATAAATTCATTCATAACCTCCTCTTGCCAACTGAGAACTTCAGAATAATCTGTTTGAAAATTTCCTGCATCATATGCCTCTCCTTTTTCCATATAGTAAAATGCTGGCAGATACTGTTATATCCTTCATTTTTGCTTCTGCAACTTTTTGTTCAGATTCAGTTGCATTTGCCCAAACATCAGGATGATACTCTTTTGATAATGCCCTAACTGCTTTTTTGATTTCTTCTTCAGTTGCATTTCTTTCAACACCTAAGACATCATAAGGATTTTTCATAGCCAACATATTCCTTCCCATACAATTTACGATTTTCTCCACTCGCAATTACAAAATCAACTGTTCTTAATTCTTTATTTGCCGATTTTACAATCACAGAAATCTTATCTCCTAAACGATAACCCCTTTTATTGTTGATACCACGCAAGGTAAGTGTAGACTCATCATATAAATAATGATCATCTGTTAAATCTTCCACACGTACTAAACCTTCTACTAAATTAGGAAGTTCAATAAACATTCCAAAACTTAAAATACTACTGATCATTCCTTCATATTCTTCTCCAATATGTTTTAGCATATATTCTGCTTTTTTCATATCGTCAACTTCTCGCTCACAATCAACTGCATCCCTTTCTGACTGTGAGGTATGTTCACATAAAATAGGTAACTCTTTCTCCCAAAAACCAACTGTATCTTTATCAACTTGATGCTTAAATAAATATTTACGAAGAAGACGATGTACAGTTGTATCAGGAAATCTTCGAATTGGAGATGTAAAATGCGTATAACATTTACTTGCAAGCCCAAAATGTCCAATATTGGTAGAATCATAAATAGCTTTTTGCATACTCCTTAACAATAAAGACGATAAAATATGGAATTCCTTTTTATCACTCAATTGTTTTAATATATCTTGTAACACTTTAGGATGCATTTTCTTTATGTCACCTTTGACATGATATCCTAAGCTATTCACAAAATTTAGGAAATTAGTAATCTTCTCTTCATTTGGTTCTCCATGCACACGATATACAAAAGGAAGTTCCATAAAATAAACACAAGTTGCGACCGTTTCATTCGCAGCAATCATAAAATCTTCAATTAATTTTTCACCTGTACCACGCTCTCTTAAAATAACATCAATTGCTTCTCCCTTTTCATTTACGATAATCTTAGATTCATCAAGCTCAAAATCAATATACCCTTTTTCTTCCTTATTTTTTCTTAAAATGGAAGCAAGCTCTTTCATTTTTAATAAAGATTCTTGATAAGGCTCATATCCTTCTGGAACAATATTTTTTTCTAAAATTTGATTGACTTTCTTATATGTCATTTGTTTACGGGAACGGATGACACTTTCAAAAATATCATAGGAAACAACTTCACCTTTTGTATCAATTTCCATTACACAAGATACCGCAAGGCGATCCTCTAAAGGATTCAAAGAACAAATCCCATTCGATAATTTATGAGGTAACATGGGGATAACGCGATCTGCTAAATAGACACTTGTACCCCTTTCATAAGCTTCTTCATTTAATTTGGTCCCTTCTTTCACATAGTAACTCACGTCTGCAATATGAACACCCAACTCATAATTTCCATTTTCTAACTGTTTAATTGAAATAGCATCGTCAATATCTTTGGTATCGTCTCCATCAATCGTAAAAATTTCTTGATCCCGTAAATCTCTTCTTCCTTCCATTTCTTCAGGCTTTACATAATCTGGAATCATATCTAATTCACTCATCACCTCAGATGAAAATGTATCATGAATACCATATTTATTGACAATTGATAAAATATCAACACCTGGATCATTTTTATGACCAATGATTTTTACAATTTCCCCATTGTAACTATTATTTTTTAGTTTATTGGTAATTTTTACAAGTACCTTATGACCTTCTATCGCACCCATACTATGTTCTTTTGGAATCACGATATCAAGTTTTACTTTCTCGTCATCTAAAATAATAGTTCCAACACCTTTTCTTATGCTATATTCTCCTACCATAAGTTTAAGTTGTCGAGCAACAATTTTGACAATACGTCCTTCCAAATCAGTTCCCTTTTTAGAAGTAATTTCAACAATTACTTTATCGCCATGAATTGCATTATTCATGGCATTTGGTGGAATAAAAACATCTTCATCACCTTCTATATCAACAAATCCATATCCTTTTTTTGTTGCCATCATACGACCTAATTTCAAATGACTATTATTAAATAACATATAATTGTCTTTATTAGTACGATATAACAATAATTCATCTTCCATTGCGTTAAGTTCCCTTAATAATGCCTTAAAATCATCTACAGATTTATAACCCAATGCATCATTGATTTCAGTTACAGATAACGCTTTTTTTTCTTGCTTCAGAAGTTCTAATATTTGTTCTTTCATAGTTCCACCTCTAGTATTATTATAAGCCAATTTCATCAAAAAATATAGTATTTTGTAAGCAATACTATAGGAGTATGTAAACTAAATTAAAGAATAAGGTTAGTTCACATTCAAATAAGGAATCTATTTCTAGTTTAAATAAGATATTGTTTATAATCTTCATTCAAATCTGTGAAGCAAATGGTGTTGACGTGATTAAAATAATCTCCTACTTTCAATTTAGCATCTTCTTTACAATAATAAATTTTTGTATAATTTTTATATTCCTGAATCAAAAACTGATGTCCATTTTGATCTTTCATAGTAAGCACATTTGATGTATGATAATAACTTGGAAGTTTCAATTTACTAATCATTACTTCTGGATAAGATGTAATAAAATATTCTAAATTGGGAGTTTTATGGTAACGATTTTGATATGCCGTTACAAGTGCTTCTATCTGTTGCTCACTCAGTTCCATGGAGAGTGTAACACGTTCAATTCCCATCGCATGCAAAAAGGCAACTGTATAAGAATTCGTTACATTAAGTGAAAAATCAGAATAACAAGTATGATAATACGCTATACTACCTAGTTCCCCTATCATTACTTTTCCTAGTTCATGTTCAAAATGATCCATGACCCTAGGTAAAAGCAAAACAACTCTAGAATCTTCTTTTAATCTATGATACAATTCTTTATCTTCCACATAAATTTGTTTGAATGATTTTTCCCTAATATCAAAATATGTCTTTTCCTCATGAATTCGAATTGCATAACCTCTTTTTTCCTCAAAAGTAGGCATTTCACGATAGTATGTCTCTTTATGATAAGGAATTTGATATTGTCTTTTTTGATTGAGTAACTCTACACTTTTTCTTCGAATTTGATTCAATTCCTGTATTGGAACAAAGATAGAATCATCAATATCAACTTCTAACGTTTGTAATGCATAAACCGTATCTCCTAATTTTTGAAGTTGTTCTTCTATTCTTTGTTTTGAAAGAGGTGCTGTTTGTGCTTTCATAACAGGGACTTCTCCCATAACTGTTACTTGATTTTTACCATCTATTACTTGAAACTGAATACATTCTCCAATTTTGCATTTTATTTTTCCCTGTATGAAAATCTTTCTTCGCTTTTCTTTAATCTCATTTTGAATCATCTCTAACTCACTTTGATCACTGGTCAAAACGAGAACATCTTTTGGTACAAATTTTCCTTTTAAAGAAAAAGAAATAACGTCACCAATGTTTCCCTGACTGGTTAATTTATTATCATGATAAATTTTATTGAGTATACAACCGTTATCTTCGAAACATCCTAAAATACGAATGCCATCATTTTGGTGAACGGGATAGAACAATTTGCAAGTTACGATCCCATTTTTATAGGAAACAACCTCTCCCGCCTTTATTCCAATATGATTTGGTCGGTATGGATTTAGCCAATTTTGATCTTTTTCTTGAAATAAATAGCCCTTTGTAAATTCTCTATGGAATAACTTTTTTAAAATATCCTCTTCCTGTTTAGAAAGAATAAATGATTGATTATTCGCATAAGCATCAATTGCACGCCTATAAAGTTTTGTAACATAATATACATATTCAGGACGTTTCATCCGTCCTTCTATTTTAAGACTATCTACACCAATTTCCATTAAGGGTTTTAATTGTTCCAAGGTATTTAGGTCCTTTGGACTTAAAACATAGGATTCTTTATTCAGCATTTTTTCTTGATCATAAAGTGTATAAGGCATACGACAACATTGACTACAAGTACCACGATTCCCACTTCTACCGCCAATCATACTACTCATAAGACATTGACCAGAATAACTGAAACATAATGCACCATGAACAAAGATCTCTAATTCAATATTAGCGTCTTGCTTGATTTTACGAATCGTTTCAATATTAGTTTCACGCGCAAGTACAACCCGTGTTAATCCCATTTGTTCTACGAATTTAACACCTTCTATATTATGAATATGCATTTGAGTAGAAGCATGCATCTCTAAATCAGGATAGGTCTGTCTAATAAGATCCATCATTCCCAAATCTTGTATAATAATCGCATCCACATTGTTTTGATATAGAAAATCGATATAATGTAAAAACAGTTCTACTTCGCTTTCATATACCAATGTATTTACTGTCACATATACTTTTACTCCATAAAGATGCGCATAGGAAATCGCTTCTTCAATTTCTTCATTCGAAAAATTGCCAGCAAAGCTTCTTGCACCAAATACATAACCGCCTAAATAAACAGCGTCACAACCACCTTGTATTGCTGCTTTTAAGCATTCCATATTCCCAGCTGGGCTTAGTAATTCTGGCTTTTTCATTTAATACCTTCTATCTAATTTACTCGTCTTTTCCTTTTGTTTTTCTGTTACATTACTATTCTGCTTTGTACTCAAGTATTGCTTAAAATCACCCTGAAAATAGAACATATCAGTATCTTTCTCTATATCGTGTCCTATAATTAACAGTTGAATAGATTCATCAGAAAAACATTCCAAGATAAATGCATCTAATAATTGCCTTGACACTGTCTGAACATATTGATATTCCATATTATGAGCTATTTTATAATATATTTTATACTCCATTAAACCCTCTTAACAACTAACAACTGATTGATTTTATCATACCACAAAATAGAACAATTAAAAAGTACATGATTATGATATCAATCCAAATCCATTGATTTTTCAATCAAATTTATAATTTTATTCGATAAAGAATCTTTACAATCTAATTGTTCTAAAAAGTCTTCACTATCTTGTCTTGCATTTAATAAAATTGAAAAATCATTTTTTAAATTCGCCATTTGAAATACCATATCTCCACTTTGTTTTGCACCAAACAAATCTCCACTACCTCGCAGTAAAAAATCCTCTTCACTCACTTTAAACCCATCATTGGTCTTGGTTAAAATGTGAAGTCGCTCTGTTTCTCTCTCACTTACTAGAATACAATAAGATTGTAAATCATTTCTTCCAACACGTCCGCGCAATTGATGTAATGCAGATAAACCAAAACGGTAACTATCAAAAATTACCATCATTGTTGCATTCGGAACATCTACTCCTACTTCTACTACAGTTGTACTAATCAAAATTTGTATTTCGTTATTCGCAAATTGATTCATAACTATTTCTTTCTCAGCAGATTTCATTTTTCCATGTAATGTACCTATTTGGCATATTTTACCAAATGCCTTATTCATTTTTTCTGAAAGCTCATTGACATTCTCAAAATCACTTTTATCACTTTCTTCAATTAAAGGCGCAATTACATAAATCTGATGTCCCTGTTTAATTTGTTCATACATGGCTTCCAATACTTGCTTCATCTCACGATTAGAAGCAACTGTCGTAATGACTGGTTTCCTTCCCCTAGGAACTGTTTTAATACTCGAAATATCCATATCTCCATATAACGTAAGTGCATAAGTTCTTGGAATTGGTGTCGCACTCATATATAAAATATCCGGCGTAATTCCCTTATTTTTTAAACTACTTCTTTGGTTGACCCCAAAACGATGTTGCTCATCTGTTATCACAAATCCTAAATTTGCGTACTCCACAGTATCTGTAAATAATGCGTGCGTTCCAATAATAAGATCAATATCTCCATTTTTTATAGCTGAATAGATCTCTTTTTTCTCCTTTGCTTTCATCTTCCCTGTTAAAAGACCAATTTGCATTCCTGTATCCTTACAAAGAGAAAGTGCATTTTGATAATGTTGTTCTGCTAGTATCTCAGTTGGTGCCATTAAAGCTGTTTGATATCCACTCAAATAGTTAATGTAACTTGCAATCAAGGCAACTACTGTTTTTCCACTACCAACGTCTCCTTGTAACAAACGATTCATTCGCGTAGGAGACATCAAATCTTGATAAATCGCCTGCACACTTTTCTCTTGATCTTCTGTAAGAGCATAAGGGAGAGTACCAATAAATGCCTGTACTTTTTGATAGTCTACATTTCTTTTTAAACCAATTTTATTTTGTTTATTATTTTTTAAATAGTTCATCTTTAACATAAACAAAAATAACTCTTCATATTTAATTCTTTCCTCTGCTTTTTTCAAGGCCCCTTCATTGGTTGGTTGATGTACAATTCGAATACTAATTTCCTTAGAAGGAAAATGATATTTTTCTTGATAAATAGTGGGGATATAATCTTCTGTATCTACTTTTTCCTTTAATGCAAGGCTAATATAATGTGATAACTGCTTGCTGGAAATGCCATATATGGTATGATAAACAGGTTCAATCGTTTCCTTTTCGAGTAAGCCAATCCGTAATTCTGAAGCAACAATATGACTATGAATAGGATCATATTTTCCAATAACTGTTACCTCTTTTCCAATTGGTAATTGCGATTTTAAAAATCCACGATTAAAGATTGCAATATTTAATAAATGATTTTGTGCATTTATCTTAAAATCCATTTTGTCCATTTTATGGTTAATATGAAATACACGTGGTACACTTTCTACCACACCATCTACAATTACTTTATCATCCTTAGCAGCACAATTTAAATCACTCCGCTTTAAAATATCATATCGGAAAGGAAAATAATGAATTAAATCATTTACCGTATGAATTCCTAACTGATTTAATAAACGCAAACCTTTCGGTCCAAGTCCTTTTAGTTCTTCCAATTGTTTCATAGCTCACCAACTTTTTCTCATTATAACACGAATTTTTGTTCGCTACAAGAAAAAGATATCATTTCTGATACCTTTTTTGATAAATAGAGTAAACGAGTAAAATTACCAATGTAAAACTACTTACAATTTTACCAAGATTATAATAAGGTGCTTCATATACAATTTCAATTAGATGATTTCCTTTTTCTAATGGAAAACCTAAAAAAGCAGTATTGACCTTTTCATAAGATATTCTTTTTCCATCCACTTTTATAGCAAAACCTTCATCATAGGGAATCGATAATGCAAAGTAGCCATCTTCTTCCATTTCGATATTACCAACAACTGTATCCCCTTTTGACTCGTTTCTATCTATTACAAATGGATATAGCGTATCTTTTGCCATTACAACGTCTGCATAATCCCATGTATAAATATGAAAATCCTCTAACCTGTAAGTCCCCTTTGAAAATGTAATCTCCAATTTGTCTAAATTATTTTCCGAAAGAATATAAGTAAAACGATGATTTTGGTTTTTATATTCCCAACTAGAACAGGTCAATTTATTGGTAATGTCATTCATCGTAAGTGTTAAATCTCCGTCATTACAAGAGGGTTCTTCCACTACATTGAAATCAATCAATAACAATTGGTTTTGTAACGGTTCTTTTAATGTATAAATAATTTTGTCCTTGTCTGTTGCCGTTACCGTATATCCATTTGTTTCTTGTGCAATCATAAGATTTTTTCCTACTTCTTTTGTTTCATATGCAAAGGGAATTTCATGTATCAAATTTTTTATTTTTGTAGTAGAAGCATCCGATACAATAATGGCATTGAAAAGTGCTTCCATAGAGTATGGATACGATAAATTGTCAAAATCTTTTTGCGATAAAATATTACTACTGCCATATCCAAGCGGATAAACATCATTATTTTCATATAAACAAACATCACCTTGGTATGCTATTTTGGTATAGCCAATAAAGTTCTTTTGACAGGTACTAATAAGATACCGTTCTCCCATGAATACTTGAAAAGGAAAATTACTAGTCGTCCCTAAAATAAGACGATTGCGGTAAGGTAAAGCGTTTTCAAAGGTATTCTTAAAAAAGTTAGAATATTCATTGTTGTAAACAGATGAATATAAAGAAGTACTATAATGATTGGAACTATAAATTTGATTAATGCCATATAGGGTATTGGTCTGAATACTTGTTCTCCATAGAGAATCTGTAGTAGGGATTTTTCTTATTAACTTTTCTATATTCGAATCTGAGTAAGTTTTTTTGACATAATCATCTTTTACATTTGCGGCAATCATAACAACAAATGCAGTCACCACTAAAGGAACATAGAAAAGCCAATCTTTATGATATTTATGGAAAAGGAAAAGTGCTACTAACATAATAAGTAAATCTACATAATAGGCAACTGAATGAAATCCACTAAAAAGAGCAATGAGATGAAAGATGAGGAGCAAAATACCAAAATTGAAATAAGAAACTTTATGCGCAAAAATATCTTCTAAAAATATACCTATCAAATAAACTGCTAAAGGTAAAAAAGGAATCAATGATTTTGCTCGTACATAGAGTGTCCCATTTAAAAGATAGATGAAAATAGGAAAGAAACATATGATAAATAAAATTATTCCTAACCATTTATTTTCCCTTTTTTTATGACAAATAGAAGATAGTAATGCAAGTATAAAAATACTCGTTAACCCAATGGAATAAGATGTGTAGAGTATTTGATCCAAATTGAAATTAGGTAGAAATAAGGAAAGGAAAGAGATTTCTTTTGGGCTTCCTTCTCTTCCACTCAATAAACAATATGCGGTTGGTAATAAAAAGAAAGCAGATAGTAAAACTCCAAAGATAATAGGAAGTAAAAATTGAAGTCCTTCTTTGATAAATTTTGAAGTTTTGAATTTATTTTCTTTCAGCCAACAATGAATTCCATAAATGACAAGAACACAAATTCCACCAATGCTATAATAGTAACTAGTTAATATCATGAAAAATGCACTCAAGGTAAGACCTAAGGTCTTTTTTTCTTTGAAGTAACAATCGACCGCAATCAGACCCCAAATCAAAAATGGCATGTAACTTACAAACATAATATGACGATGCGCATGGAAGAATACAGGACAAGCAAGGAAATAAAGTAAGCAACATATAAAAGAAGTAGATTGGTTCAATTTTGTCTTTAAGAAGTGATAAAGTAAAACCATAGAAACAAATACTCCTAGTAAACTAGTCACTATAATATAATCCTTCATAGAAACAAAAGGTAATAAGTAAGATACCAATATAATAGGATTGAATAATCCATAATAAGAGAAATTGAAGATATTTTGTCCTCCACCCAAGTGCATAGAAAAGGAAGGAAATAAATCACCTGTTTGATAAAATAGACTTCTAAAGTAATCTGGAAAGGCAATATGTTGCCCTAACCAATCTGTTTTTGATCCAAAGATATATGGAGAAAAGAAAAAGATTCCACCTAATATGAAAACGAGTATTCCCATAATCAAAATATATCGTTTGTCTTGTTTTTTCATATCATCACCCACTATAATTCCTTTTCAGTATACCATATTTTGGGATAAAAAAACAGGATATTATTCCTGCTTATATAATGCATTTTAAAGAATTTCATTTTAAAATTTTATCTTTATTCTCCCGCTAATATAATTTTTATAAATCTCTATTAAATCAGGATCATTTTGATTTTGAGGTAAATTATCTAAATCAAAGAATTTCATTTCCTTGGATTCAAAATCCCATTTTAATTCTCCAGAGTAATTTCTGATACAATAAAATGCTGTATTATTTATAACTACATCTCCATTTGGATAATCATTTCTCCTACTCTCACCAGAAACTACATCAATTAATTCTAAATCTTCTTCTTTTACATCCAAATTCGTTTCTTCTTTCACTTCTCTAATAATAGTATCTTGAAATCTTTCTCCTAATTCTTGACAACCACCAGGTAACCCCCATTTATCTCTATCAGCTCTTCTTTGTAATAATATTTGTCCTTTTTCATTTACAATGATAGCAGCCGCACCATCTTGCAACAATACAAATTTATGTTTTAAAGCACCCATACAAAGTCTTGTAAATACAGGATAACCTATTATATTACTTAATTCAATTATCTCAGCTGATGAAAGTTTATTAATAATATTTACTAACTCCTCATATGATAGATTTCTTTGTTCTTGAACAGATAAATTTCTAATTTTATTTAAAATTTCTTGGTTACTCATACCTACATCTCCTTATAAGCAATTCTAGTATATCATATTTTAAATTAATCTTCTACCTTTTCGATTAATAGTAATCTCAGATATTTCTATTTGTTTTGGAAGATTTAATAAATACATTATGATATTTGCAATATCACTTGGATTCATCCAAACACTAGGATCTTCTATTTTAATACCATAATCTTTTTCATGCATTTTAGTATTCATACCACCCAAGTTAATATGAATGACACGGCTTTTTGTTGACTTAAGTTCTAATCCAAAATTATATGACCCACCTCTAAGAGCATATTTTGTTGTAGTATATGCCAACTGATTTGAAAATCCAGGTTTTAAGGGGCGGATGCAGTTGTTCCAATATTTAAAATATCGGCTTCATTTTGAACAATAGTATCATAAAGTGCTGAAAACAAATAAAGTGGTGCAATGGTATTAACTTTATAGGCTCTACTAAATTTATCATATGTTATTTCATTAATCTTTTCCATAGCTACAATTGTAGCGCAATTTATTATTGCATCAAATTGATTATAATCTTTTTTTATTATTGATATTACATTATCCAAATCTTCTTCAATTGCTAAGTCACATTTAATGTTTATAACACCCTTCAATATCACATGGTGTTCTGCTAATATTAATCACTTCTAGATTTTAATTTAAACATAAATTGACAATTGTTTTTCCAAGTCCATCGCTACCACCAATTACAATTATTTTTTTCATTACTTATTCCTCCAATTTATAAATCATTAGAAAATTACTTTACTACAACCAAATCTAAAGTAACCTCATGTCCATTAATATCAAATGTTTCTGCTGTTACTTTTTCTTCTATTGTTTCTGCAAGTGTTTCTTTCTCAATAAATTCTTTGTAACATGTAATAGCATTTTTTACTTCTTCGTCTCCACTATAGTATAAATGAATGCGGTCTACAATATTGAAATCCTTTTGTTTTCTTAAATTTTGAACTTTTGAGACAATTTCACGCGCAATTCCTTCTGCAAGCAATTCATCCGTTAAAGTCGTATCTAGAATGATAAACTGATTGTTTTCCATACCCACATCGAAACCTTCTTTAGAAGCAATGCGGATTTCAACCATATCTGGTGTGATTTCTTTTGATTCCTCACCAATGTTCATCATAATTGCATTTCCATTTTGTAATTCTGTTACTTCACTAGTAGATAACATTTCCAATTTTGTTTGGAACTCTTTCATCAAAGGCCCAAATAATTTTCCTACTACTTTAAAATTTGGTTTGACAGAAAGATTCATATAATCATTTAAATTATCCGTAAAGATAACTTTCTTAATATTTAACTCTTCTTCAATCAAAGGAACTAAGTCCGCAATTAACGCTTTGTTTTTTCCATCAAGTAGTGCTTCCGCAAGTGGTTGACGTACTTTAATTTTTGTTTCTTCTCTCACATAACGACCAATCGAAATAAGATTTCTTACCAGATCCATTTTCGTTTCAATCTGCTCATTGATTACATCATAGTTTACTTCTGGATATTCTTCCAAGTGAACAGATTCCAAACCAGTTAAATTACGATATAATTCTTCAGCTAAGAAAGGCGTAACAGGAGCCATCAATTTGGATAACCCAACAAGTACCTCATAAGTTGTCATATAAACTGATTTTTTCGAATTATTGAGTTCACTCCCCCAAAAACGATTTCTGTTTCTTCTAATATACCAGTTCGATAGTTCTTCTGAAACGAAGGTAGATAAATAATGAACTACTTTATTCAAATCATATTCATCAAAAGCTTCTCGTACGTTTTGAACCAAACGATTGTATTTGGATAATAACCACTTATCAATTTCTTCTCTATTTTCATATGGAATATTACATACTTCTGTATCAATTTCATCAATATTTGCATACATAGCAAAGAAACTATATGTATTTTTAAGTGGATTGAAGAATTTAGAATATACTTCTTTTAATCCTTCGATATCAAATTTTAATGGAGTCCATACAGGTGATACATATGGTAAATAGAATCTTACTGTATCTGCACCATATTCATCAATCGTCGTAAATGGCTCTACAATATTACCACGAGATTTGGACATTTTCTTACCTTCTGCATCCAACAACAAATCATTAACGAGTACATTTTTAAATGGAGAACATCCCTTTACAAAAGTAGAAATGACCATTAATGTATAGAACCAACCTCTTGTTTGATCGATTCCCTCACAAATGAAATCCGCTGGGAATTGAGATTCCCATAATTCTTTATTTTCAAATGGATAATGATATTGTGCAAACGGCATTGCACCAGAATCAAACCAACAATCTAAAACATCTGGAATACGTGTCATTTGTCCACCACAATCTGGACATGTCAAGTGAATGTTATCAATGTATGGTTTATGTAAATCAAAATCTTCACCAATTTCTTCAATCGCAAGTTCCTTTAGTTCCGCAATCGAACCTACCATATGGGCATGGCCACATTCACACTTAAAATAAGGAATTGGGCTTCCCCAATAGCGACTACGGGATACATTCCAATCACGGGCATTTGCTAACCAATTGGCAAAACGTTTCTCACCAACATAGGCAGGATACCAATTGACTTTAGAATTGGCTTCCACTAATTGATCTGTCATTTCACTTACCCTAATATAATAACTTGGCATTGAATAATATAAAAGCGGAGTATCACAACGCCAACAATGTGGATATTCATGCGCTAATTTTTGTTTCTTAAATAATTTTCCATTTTCCTTTAAATAATCGACTACCTCTTCATTGACATCGTGGACGAATTTTCCAGTCCATAAACCATCTGTATAACATCCATCTTTTCCAACTGGATTCAAATATGGCAAATCATATTTTTTTCCAACATTGGCATCATCCTCACCGAATGCTGGTGCGATATGAACAATACCCGTTCCATCTTCCATCGTTACATAGGAATCACAAGTGACATAGAATGCTTTCTTATCGACTGATAAAGAAGGAATTAACTGTTCATATTCTTGATATTCTAATTCTTTTCCTAAATAAGTTTCTAACACAGTTACTTCCTCGCCAAATACCTTTTCCACTAAGGCTTGTGCTAAAATAAATTTAGTTTCTTTAGATTCTACTAATGCATATGTTTCTTCTGGATTGACACACAAAGCAACATTGGCAATTAAGGTCCAAGGAGTTGTTGTCCATACCAAGAAATAGACATCTTCGTCTTTCTTCTTAAATGGGACATATACGGTAATCGCTGTATCGGTTTGATAATTTTGAGCAACTTCATGGGTTGCTAAACCAGTACCACAATGTGGACAATATGGTACTACTCTTGTTCCTTCATAAAACTTATTTTGTTCAAACATCTGCTTTAATATCCACCACTCGGTTTCAATATATTCATTCTTATAAGTTAAATAAGGATTTTCAACATCAAAAAATTGTCCCATTTTCGCAGTTAATTTCGTAAAAGCATCTTCATTTTCCCTTACACTATGACGACATTCTTCATTGAATTTTTCAATTCCTAAGGTCTCAATCTCTTTTTTCGAAGAAATTCCTAGTTTTTTTTCTACATGGTTTTCAATTGGTAACCCATGGGTATCCCATCCAATTTTACGAATGACTTTTTTTCCATTCATCACATGATATTTGGTAATACAATCCTTTAGGTTTTTGGCCACCATATGGTGTAACCCTGGAAAACCGTTTGCGAAAGCTGGTCCATCATAAAAAACAAAAGTCTCATTCTTTTCATTCTTTTTCACTTGCGCATCATGCATTTGGTTCATACTACCCCAAGATTCCAAAATAGCGCTTTCTACTTGGCTCACTGGTCGTTTGTCTAATTCTTTAAATTGCTTCATAATAATCCTCCATTTCAAAACAAAAAGTCCATAACTTAAGGGCGAAATCAAATCCGTGGTACCACCTTAATTTATGAACTAATCATACACTCAATACTTGTAACGTAAGTAATTCGATTTTTCCTAATGTTCAGAAAAACACATCGAGAGTGATCTATAATCATAGTTCTGTTTCGTTTGCACCAACCACGAACTCTCTAAACTTCCTATTGATTACCGTCTCTGTCATCTGTTTTATAATTCTACTTCATCTAATTCATTGACTACTTCTAATTGTGCTTCTACAATATCTTTGACTCTACGCTTGAAGATATTGATATTTCTTCTTAACGTATTGGCTTCTCTTTCGGTTTTTTCTGCTTTAAGTAATGCTTCATTAATAATACGGTTGGCATTTTTCTTTGCCTCATCTACCATAGCATCACTTTCTCTTTGCGCTGAAACACGAAGTTGTTCAGATGTTTTTTGTGCCATTACAATTGCCTTACTCATTGTTGCTTCCATCCGTCCAAATTGTTCTGCCTTTTGTTTTAAGTTTTTATTTTCCTCTTCTAAGCCCTGAAGTTCTGAAATTCTTTTATTTTGCTGAACAAGTTTTTGATTTTGTTCTGCAATTTTTTTATCTTTTTCTTTGATTTCAGATACCATGCCTTCTACTTGACCAATAATTTTATCTAAGAAAGCATTGACTTCATCAGGGTCATAGCCACGAAGTGTTCTTGTAAATTTTTCCATCCTATCACCTCTTGGCACTACGCCATATTGTAGCACACAATTTTCTCTATTTCAAGATTTTTACCACTCAATATTAATATCGTCATTGTCGTGGATATCTTTTCCTTCTGTCTCCTCTGTAATCTTTCCTTGTACATTGATATTATTTGGAGTACATAAGAAAATACCACCACCAATTTTTTGTAAATCTCCGCCAATCGCATAAATTGTACCTGCTAAGAAATCAACAATTCTCTTTGCTTGGTCTGATGTAACTCTTTTTAAGTTAACAACAACTGTATTTCTCATTTTTAAATGATCTGCAATTTGTTGGGATTCTGAATAAGCACGTGGTTCTAGCAAAATCATTTTACTTTGACCATCATTTTCTTGGAGTGCTTCTTCTGGTTTTAAATCGTAATATTCATCACCAGATATATCATTGGCGAAAACATCATCATCGCCACTTAACCATTTTTTTAGTATTCCCACTTTGTATTCCTCCTCTAGTTTTCCTATGTTTTCATTCTATAGTTCATTTTAACACACTTTAGAAAAAAAGAAAACCATTTTTTTTTGAGTTTCGGTTTTTTACG
>CAMUMB010000005.1 GCA_947089915.1 uncultured Caryophanales bacterium
TAGTTATAATTCTATTTTTTAGGTGTTAAATCTCCACACTTATTCTACACTAACTTTATTGGAATTATAATTTATTTAAGATAATATACATCTACATAATGTAAAGAAAATATAGAATTTATTAAATATTTATTTCTAATCCAACTCCAACTTCATTTATATTTAGCTTCTTTCCCATTTCCATTTTAGCTTTTAAAGAAACACAATGACAAGGATATAATAATTGAATGTCATTTTCTTTTAAATAATTTATCGTTTCTTCCAATCTCTTATTACATTCAAATAAATGAAATCCCCCAATCACACCATAAATTCTATTATCATTACAAACTTTTTTGGCATATTCTAGTATATTACAAATTCCACTATGAGAACAACCCGTTATTACAAATAAACCTTTATTACTTTTATAAACGATTGCGGAATCATCATTGATTGTATCATCTTTCTTTTCACCATTTATAATTGTTTTTCCAATTGAATATTTTTGCTCAAATTCGTACAGCGTAGGAATTTCACCTAGATAAATAATATTTTTACTCACTTGAATTGGAACCTTAGATAAGTTCAGTCGACAAACTTTGGACAATTGTCCTTTATCCAAAGGGCTTCCTATATATAAACCTGTCACATCCTCCTTATAATTAAAACAATCTGGGTGAGCAATTAATTCAACATCTCTTTTTTCTGTAAAGAAATATTTTAACCCACTGGTATGATCGTCATGCCCATGCGATATCACTAGTTTACTTACTTGTTTCAAATCAATCCCCATTTTTTTGGCGTTCTCAATCATAACAGATGAATATCCCACATCAAATAGTATTTTATCATTCCCATCTTCAGTATAATAGCTAACGCCTGGCTCTCCCAAATAATAAGCATCAATAAAAGTATAATTATCCTCTAATACTTTTAATCTCATAATTAAAACCTCCTATTAAGTACATGTGTTATTTCATTTATTATCGGTATAAAAAGAACGCTAATACAAGAAAAATAGATTCAAATAAGAATGTTAAAAACGCTAGCATCAGTATATGCGAACTACCACGATTAAAGTTTGTTGCAGGAAAAACAGGTATGCTTCCATCTCTATAAACATAGTTAGGGTAATCTCTCAAAGAACTACGCTTATGCGTTTCAAGAATTGGATTATCATAATTTGGTACTTCAATATCTTTCTTTTCAGAATCTTCCTCTACAGGAATGAAAGCATTCCCAGATTTTTTGACCTTGGTATATCCTGTTTGTCTTCCTTCTTCTATTAAATTATCTTCCACCGGTTTTATTGTATCAATATACTGCTTTAGACTTTTAATTATTTCTATAAAAAACCAAATACTTTCTTTTTGAATAGGCAGATCGAAATACGCTTTTAGTTGCGATAACTTCTGCTTCACTTCTTGATTTTCTGATAAATTAGAATTTTTGGAAATTTCTAAAATTAAATTTTGTGCTATTACACAATAATCTTTATATACTTGTTCCAATGATTGTTCCACTAGAATCACACCTTCTACTCTTTATGTTCAATTGTATCGATTTCTACATCATTAATCGATTCAAATCTTTTTGTTATCTTTTCTGTTGTAGTATGAATATCTTTGACATCTTTCCCAACAGTTTCGATACTTCTAGATAGCTTGTCCCATCTGTCTTTATAACGTTTGAATTCTTCATCCAATAATTTTAACTCGCGGTGAATGATAGATGCATAGGCATCTCGTTCCATATTTTTCATAATCATCTGAATGGTTGTTAGTGTACTAATTAAAGTTGTAGGACTTGTAATCCATACTCTTCTTTTATATGCATATTCAATAATATCCGTATGATAGGCATTTAATTCTGCGAAAATGGCTTCTGCTGGCAAAAAGAGTATTGCCTGATCTGATGTAACACCTGGTATAATATATTTGGAAGCTATCGCATCAATATGCTTTTTCATATCCATTTTGAATAATTTTTCAGCTTGTTCTCTCATTGCATTCGACTCTTTTTTATCCACCATCGTACGGTAATTTTCTAATGGAAATTTAGAGTCAATTCCAATCAGTCCCAAAGGAGAAGGTGCGAATAAAGCACAATCAACAATTGTCCCATTTTCAAGAGGATATTGCAGTTGATATACCTTGGAATTATTTTCTCCAAAAACATTTGAAAGTATATGTTTTAAATTCACTTCTCCAAATATTCCTCTTGTTTTTTTATCCGTTAAAACACTCTGCAAGGATACAATATCACCTGATAAATGATCAATTTGTTTTTGGGCTTCATCAATTTTAGAAAGACGCTCTAAAACAGAAGTAAATGTTTTGTTGGTTTTTTCAAAATTTTGATCCAATCTTTCATTGACATGATCATTGATTAATCTAAGACGTGTTTCAATTCTTTCATTTAATGCATTAAAATCACTATTTAGATTTTTAGAAATATTATTTTGGAATTCTCCCAATTCCTTTACGGTAGTTGTTTCTAATTTTCCAAGTCTTTCTGTAATGTTAGATTCGTTGCCATTTTTAAATAATAAAATAAGCACTAGCATTAATATCACGATTAAAATTCCTACGACAATATACTCCATATAAACCTCCTACTGAATATTAAACTGATGCATCACCCATTTCGATAACAAGGAAGCAATCACAATCATACTTCCCAATTTGAAAAGTATCCCGATATCTGTAATACTTTCTATCAGGGTTGTCCCAATGAATCCCCAAAAGTATATTAAAAATATTTTGGAAAGTAATAGTGCAAATAAGTATTTCGAAAATTTCATATCCGATAACCCTGCACCAATATTGACTGAAAAAGCGGGAGTAAATGGGATTGAAAGTAAAATGACTAAACGGTTAAAAGACATACTAGAAACTTTATTCATCCAATTCGCATTTTTTTTCCTGTTTATTTTTTTCTTAAGATAACGAAAGATAAAAAAGCTAATGGAACATCCAATCACAGTGGCAATCCATGAAATCAAAAACCCCATTGTATTACCAAATACCAACATATTAATTGCGATAAATAAAGCAAGTGGTAACATTGGAATCATCGATTCCAAAATAATAATAAACATTCCAGCAAATATACTAATCAAGTAATTTCCATTTTGCACAACATTTTGTATTACTTCCACCATATTTTGAATGAGTGATTCCATATGTTATCTATCCTATTCTATTATAATACATTATGTTCTTCTTTCACAATAATATTTCAAAAAGAATTAATTATTTTTCATTAATTTCTTTGTTTTTTGTTTTTCTTCCTCTTCTTGTTTTTCTATTTTTTTGACACGGTTTTCAATTTGTGTCAGCATATTTGTTACATATTTAAAATGATAAGGAGTATGTGGTATCATTCTTCTATATATAGTATATATCAGATATTGATAAAAAATGAACATTTGTGGGTCATCTGGATCTGTTAAAATTTCGTATTCTTTTTTTGTAAGCGCATATTTTTTACCGCCTGTTAACATATGAAAGAAAATTTTACTTTCAGTCATTTTTGGATGCTGTGGACATATTGCAACTGAAATAAATGTTGGTATAATTTCTTTTTCCATATAGACTCCTCCACTATAACATATGGAAAGTTTCTATAATATGTAAGGACAAACTACCAAAAAAGATAGAGAATTCTCTATCTAACTTAGTAATATCCATTCTTCATATCCACCAATGATATTTGTTACTTTATAGCCCATTCTTGTTAATATCTGACATACATTTCCACTCGTTAACCCTTTTTGACAATAGATATAATAACGTATGTTAGGATTCAAATATTGACTAGGATTTGCGATTAGTTTTTCATAAGGTATATTGGTTGCCCCATTCATATGATTGTTATTATAACTCTGTGGATTACGAATATCAATGATATGTATGGTATCTTTTATATTTAATAAATCTGATATGGAAATACTAGATATCATATAAACCACCCTAATACAGTATATGCACAAGGTCTTATCCCACAGATGAAATTTGACTATCTATATTATTTGAATTCTTTTAATTCTGCTTGGGTTACATTCGCAATCCGCATAATTGTTTCTTCTTTTAATCCCTCTTTTCGCATTTGTATAATCATTTCTTGTTTATTTTTTTGGATTCCAGCCTCTTCACCCTCCTCATAGCCCTGCTGTTTCGCATAATCTATTCTGTTGTTCATTACTTTGTTGGCCACTTTTTCTGCATCATAAAGCCCTATGATGTTTTTGTCTCTACAAATTCTTCTGATTTCATCAATTGCTTCATCCATATACACTTCACCTCTTAGATTATCTAGTTCTTCTTCATTTGTTGCCTTGAATATCTTTAAGATATTCACTAGTTCACTTCTTTCATCACTAGTATAACATAAATCTTCTATTTTGGATAGATTGATATGATAGGATACATAAGTTTCTTCTTCTACAATACGATGTTTCACTTCCATAAATCGGAATTCATATATGAGTTCATCTAATCCATATGCATCAAAATCATCTATATTGATTTGTATAACAAACCGATTGTCATATTTTTCTCCTGTTTCAAATGATTCACTTGCGATAACATTCATATATCTTGAATTTTTCACTTTATATTCTGGATAATAATCTGCATTCATTTCAATATTGAGTAAATGTTTATCTACTTTTACTACGATATCAGTCCTATATACTTTATCTTTCTTATGTTTGACTGGTAATTCTGTACTTTGATATTCTGCATGTAATAATAATTCTTCATCAATTCCTGTTACCAAATGAATCATTCTTGCTTTTAATCGATTGGTGTGTTTACTCAACATAAATGCTTTAAATAATGTATCCGATGTCAGTTTTAATATTTCTATTGTTTCCATTTTTTCACCTCTACTATTAACATACGAGGTTTCTTCTCTATTTCCTTCCTCCTTTAGAAAAAAGAAATCCTTGTTATGGGATTCCTACTAATTATTCATCATCAGAGAAAAAGTCATCAAAGAATTGATCATCCGTAATTTCTCGTGTTTCTATCGTTTTTGGTTTGGAAACTTCTTTTACTTCTTCTTTCATTCCTTCTGGCTTTTCTTTTTTCGCTTGTTCTTCTTTTTCTCGACGTTCTTCTTCCTCTAATTCCGCTATTTTGGCATCGATTCTTTTTACCAAATCATCTACATTAAATGGAGACTTATTATTGGCCTGTGCATTGGGCATTGATGGCATTCCCGACATGGAAGGCATGCCCATTCCTGGCATTGGTGGCATATTCATACCTGGCATGCTAGGCATCCCGGGCATAGATGGCATACCCATTCCTGGCATTGGTGGCATATTCATACCACCATTTCCATTTAACATATCATTAATTTTCTTCTGCCTTTTTTCATCTACAACTTTCTTTAAATCAAACATTTTTACTTCCTGTTTTTCACGCTCAGGATATTCGGATTTACCATACTCATGTCCCCAAAGACCTTCCTGTACCATCTTATAGTTTGGCGTTAATGTCGTCTTAAATGGCATGCATCTTGTACGTAATACAATCATAGATCCAAATTTCATACGTTGTAAATCACTGACTGTAACCAAAGGTGTACTTGCGGTTTTATCATCTTTTTTCGATTTAACCTCTCCACACATTTTACTAATTTCTTCTAAGGCAGCAAGTTCGCTACTGATTAAATAGATAATATTTCCACAGTTTCCTTTGATTGTTTCTCCATTTTCTTTCCCATACACTTGATAAAGTTGAGCAAAGTTTTGAATGATAAAAGTGAAACGAATAGAACGACTACGAGCTGCAGTAACCATTGTTGTAACATCTTTCAGTGGTGGCATATTCGCAAACTCATCCAATATAAAGTTGGTACGATATGGTAATTTTCCACCAGTTTCTTGCGCAACACGAATTAATGTTTCGTAACACTGCTTTAAGAAAATTGTTACCAATGAATGGTATGTTTTCTTTTCATCTTGAATAACAATAAATACTGCAGTTTTTTTACGTCCAATTTCTTCCATATCGAAATCACTATGTGATAACATTTCAGATAAATTTTCTCTCGATGAAAACAGTTTAATCTTTTGTTTGAATACAGATAAAATACTACCTTTGGTATCAGATGGTGCAAGTAAGGTACTCGCAACGTTCACATAAGCTGGAGAACTTTGATCCTTATCACTAAAGTATTCCTTCATGTATGTAGTTCCACCAATTTTTTCTTCTCCAACGGTTGTCATTAAGTTAATACTATTTAGATTAATCTTATCTTCTGTTGTATCGTCAAACAAAGCAAGCGCGAGTCCTGCAAAATAATCCGCAGAAGTATTTTCCCAGAATGGATCATTATTCTTAGAAGATTCATCATATAGAATGTTTTTCGCTAAGTCGTCTAGTAACTCGTTTGCCTTGTCAGAATTACCACTTTTGTATAATGTATATGGTAATGTAAGTGGATTCCAACAATTTCCTTTTTGTGGATCACGGAAGTTCAAAAGAACAATATTATATCCTCTTTCACGTAATTCATTGGCATTATTTTCATAGATTTCACCTTTAGGATCGGTGATGATCATCGATTCTCCTTTTTTTGCCAAAATTTTTACCATCGGTTGTACCAACATTTCAGTCTTACCAGAACCAGTACTACCAATAACTAGATTGTGATATTCTCCATCATCTACCCATAGTTCATGCCCATTGTTCATTAATGGGATTCCCGCACTATCACTTTTTTCATCATGTGGATGGACTAATTTCAATTGATTTTGCATTTCTTTATCTTTTGCCCATCTAGAGTATCCTTTTTCTTTTTTCTCAGTTGTAGTAATTCCGATTCCCTTTTCTCTTTCAAAGAAGTAGGAAGACACTCCTGTAATAATCGCAATCATAAAAGCAATATAGAAAACCATTGTGGGTGCAAAATACTCTTTTGTAAATGCTGGGAATGGATTCAATCCATGGAATGTAGACTCTTGTGCAAAAGTAGCTACATTCAAAACTGCAATCGCAACAAAATAAAGCAACACAATAGAAAATATTACAAATATTAAAATGTCTTTTGGTTCTGCTCTAAATTTTAATTTCATACCTTAACCTCCTAAATTTTGTTATTTTTTTGTTTTTTTACTAATACAACTAACAAAATTATTATAGCTATAATAACAGTTATTCCTAAAATAATCAAGCCCATATTGTTCTCTTTTATCTCTTTTGAAAAGCGAATTTGAATTGGCTTATTACTTGCATTGTCCACTGTAATATTCCATATGTATATTCCATTTTCTACAGAGTCTGCATTATGAGAAAGCACCTTATGGTTAGTTTTAATCTTAATTTTAAGCTCATCAATATACATGTATTCAAAAGGATTACAAGAAAATATTTCACTCGTTGTAAGATCATAATAATCCCCATTTTCTATAAAATTGTATGCGGTATAACACTGATTTAATAGTAGAGAATTTTTATAGGTGGATACATTATATTTTTGGGATAATTGTATCTTCTTATTATTTTGTTTAATTTGATATAATTGATTTTCACTTTCTGGATACATATGTAATTTTAGCATTTCACTTATTTCTTCTTTTGTCATATCACTACCTGTTGCATCAATAGAAATATTCTCTAATAAATTATTATTTTGAAAATTTAATGTGTAATCTACAGAACAACCTGTAACTAAAAGCAAAAGAAGGCTCAACACAACTATTTTGATTTTTCTCATATAAATCTCCTATCCTAATAGATATACATATCCATTAAAAGTATACACATCTCCACTATTATTTGTATGTCGTTTTATATAATCTATTGACCTAGTAACTGTTTGATAACCAACGGTTGACCATGATGAGCTATTCCAACTACCGCTTTTCCAACCTTCTGATATCGTTACAGTACCATCAGCATTGACAGATTCAATAATAGCAACATGCCCACACGCAGGACTACAAGCATTTAATCCACCTGACCATGACACAATAGCACCAGCGCGTGGTTGATTTACATCTTGTGATTTTGCAAATATAGTACCATCTGGACTGCGATACCATGCCTCTCCATTTCCTAATGTACTCTTGATAGAATTTATTGCTCTTTGTTTTAAATCATCTGGCATATTAGAATAATATAATATCTCCTGTGCTCTATTTTTTGCATACCATACACATTGTCCTGTTAAATGTCCAATGTTTGGATAAAATCCGCTATTTATTAAATCCGTTGCATTCGAATGAAGTGGCGCGGTACTTGTATATCTTGTTCCTTGTATCATGCCACTTGCTGATCCACTTGTCACCGTTAAATTAGAAATTGTAACTCCATCGGAATAGAAGAAATCTAAAATTTCACGATAATTTTTTCCAGAAAATGCCATATCTGCAGCAGCAATTTGACTCATTCCATTTCCATGACCACCTGCCACACGGCCTAAATATTCATCTGTAATCGTAACTTGATGTTTTTCGCCACTTGGCAATTTTGTATAAGTACAAGTATTTTGTCCTTTGCAGGCCCACGAATCATATTGTGACGAGAAAACCTTACCAGAACTATCCACTAAAATTTGTCCAGCTGTAGCACTAGCTGCTTCTCTTGCGGTAGCATTAATATTTGAAGTGAAGTTTTGTCGATAAGAGCTACTTTCGATGGAACGCTGGCAATAATTGGTACTATTTAATACATAAGTTCTTGCTACAACAGCTAATGCCTTTTTTGACTCTATTGGGAAATCTTCATACATCTCGGCAGCTATGACACCTGCCACATAATCTTCCAAAGAATAGGTCCCAATAATATTATTATTTTGATCTACTACAGTAACACCAGAGCACTCTGTATAAATGATATTGCCACCCGAGTTGATTCCAATATCGTTAGTCTCTTCTATCATTTTCTCATAAATAGTTGCCTTTTCTTCATAGGATAGACCAATACCTAAATCTTCACGAAATTGATCAATATATCCACCAACTCGAATGATTTCTTCTTTAAAATTATCTAAAGGTATACTTTTACAAAACGTATCATCTTCCAAGTCATCCTCTGATTCATCATTGCTTGTAAGCATTGATTCTACCAAATAATCCATTTCTTCTAAATAATGATTAAATAATTCATTATTCACAACTTCTGAAGACAAAAGTTCATCTGTAGATCTATTATAAAACATTACGCCTATTAAAGCCAAAGTATTTGTCGGCTCTAAGGAATTGCATCCACTGGTTTCTTGTAATCTCTTTTCTATTTTATTGCGAAATTGAAAAAAGAAATTATAGGCAATACAATCATCGGTATCATCACACCAACCGCCACGTCTCAAATACTTCATTAAATTTTCTTTAGAGCCTTCATTCGTTTCTACCACCCCATAAGAAAGATAGGTTGCCATCTCATTGAGGCCATTCTCATCTTTTCCATCACCCAAGGGTACAATTATGATCAGAATAAAGAAGATAATGATGACAAATGGGAAAACACCAAAAATAAGCCTAGAAAGAATTGGATTATCTGTAATATACTTTGGAAAGATTCCTGTAAATTCTAGAATTCTTTGGGATAATGTTTTAGGCATAATCCCATTCATTAAATTTAAAACACCCTCATTTTCCGTTTCTTTTTGTTCTTCTTCTGCCGTGCCCTCAAATTGACCTTCTTCATTCTCACTTTGATTTAGAATATTTTCATCATGATTTTGATTGAAAGCTTCTCCATCTTCTTGCATATTACCTATAGGCAAAATTGCATTTCGATGTTGATTTAGGGTATTTTGCAATCTTGTTTCAGTATCATCATGTTGTGAAAAAGGAGTTTGGAAAGATTGATGATGATTTCGTACTTGCGCAAGTGGATTATTGCCATCTTCAGAAGACAACTCAAGAGCTACCTTCTGTAGCTCTTTCTCTTTTCTATTTTGCTCTTCTTGATTCATGGTACCACCACCAAACTATTTATTTCTTAAAATCCACCGCCACTACCAAAGGAATCTAATTCTTGTTCTGTTGCGATAATACTAATTTGCATTCTTCTACTACCGCAAACAAATAATGCATCTCCCTGATTGTAACGTTTAATATTTTCTTTTTCATTGTCGTTTAAGTCAATCAATTTTGACAAATCTTCAACTGCTTGTTTTTTTAGCCCCATTACTAAGTAATAAGAAGCGTTATCAAAGATTGCTTTTCCTTGTGTGATCACACTTGGATCACTAAAGTCACTTGGTTGTTGTGTAATAATAATTGTTCCCGTATTATATTTTCTAGATCTTCTTTGAATTTGGGCTAAGAAATCAGCTCCTAATGTATTATTCCCAGAAAGTAAAACATGCGCTTCATCTACCATTAATACGGTATTAACTCTTTTGTCTAAAGTAAGCCCCCAAGCATATTTTAAAATATTGAAAAATAGTGCATTTCTGATATTAGAGTCTGCATTCATTAATTCACGGATATTGAATACAATAAAATTACTTTGTGGAGCAATTGTTGTATGCCCATCAAAATAATACTTCAATTCTTTTACAATTGGACGAATTTTTAACTCTAATTTTTCCATGATATCCTTTTCATGAGTAGGCTCTGTCATAGAAGCTAGGCGACCCTTTATCGTTGCATATACATCTTTGAATGTTGGATAGTCTTCTGAACGGAGATTCGTAAAATCAGATTCAAACCCAATGCTAAAACGTTTATACGTCTCTTGTACGACTTCACTAAACATATTGAGTACATCTTCTTCAATTTTTGGATCATAATATTTCATAAATGCTTTAATACTTTGTAATGTTCTTGTCAGTACAGTATAGCCAAGTCCACTAGCTGCTTCTTCATCATCCGCATCAATAATCACTTCAAGTGGATTTACCATACCATACTCTCCACCTTTTCCAAGGTCGATAAAGTCTCCTCCATAACGAGTAGTCATTTCTTCTAACTCTCCTTCTGGATCAATAATCACTAATTGACAATTGTTACGAATATGAGTCCTTAACATCAATTTGGCAGCAGTTGATTTCCCACTTCCAGAGGTTCCTAGGATAATTAGGTTTGCATTATTTCGATTATGTTCTTTACGAATTTGATATAAGAACTGATTGAATAATATAACTCCTCCTGAAAAATCGACTCCAAGCAGGGTAGATAAACCAGGGTCTTTGATACTATCAAAGATAAAAGGATACATTGCAGCAATTGTAGGGGCAGGAATTGGTGTTCCAATGCGAGATTCAATATCTTGTTTAGGAAAAATTGGTAATATCGATTTTAATACTTTTTCCTGTTCAAATCTTAATGGGAAAGCGCGCATTTCCATTGCCTCTAAATAACTTCTGACCTGTAATTTTTTGCTCGTTAATTCATCTTCGCTATCAGCAGTAATCATAACATGCATTTGAAAGTCGTATATTTTTGCCTGTGTTGCTGCCAATTGGGAGATAAATTGTTCTAATGATTCATAGTCCTGACGAATTCTTTCTTGTAAGGTACGATCATTGGAATCTTGATATCTCTGCTTTAAATCGGCAATTTCTTTATTTAGCATTTTACTAATGACACTAAAAGGTAGTGGAATATGTTTAATGACTACTTTAATTCCTGACATACTTGTTAAAGAAGAAAGATATCCAGGTTGGATGTATTTTGGATAAGATACAACGGTTAATATGGTTGCATATTTATCACTAATAATAAAAGAATTGGATTTAAATTCAAGCCCCTTTGGAGCAATTTGACTCTTTACATCCATTATGCCACCACCGTTCCAAACGTCGTTGCTTGTCCACCATTTAAGAAATTATCAAGTACAATTCGTAAGTCATCATTACTCACCTGATGTGTATTTAACCCAGCACTAGCGAATGCATTAATCAAACTACGAATTCTTTTGGAGATAACCTCATTATTTGATTCCTTAAATAATAGAAAGTATTCTGTATCTACAATATTGTTATTCATAAATAAATTGGCTTTATTGATATCTTCCATAATCAATTTTCTTTTTACTTGATCATTTACTGAATTAAATAACAACTGTAATTGTGATAAATATACATTGATATCTACTGGACGATCCGCAGCAATAATCCAAAATTCATAATCAATTAAATTGTATACATTTTTTAAATTATTAATGATTGCTGTTTGTGTTTCATAATCTGCGATGAAAATATTTCTTGGCATGATTTTAATTCCACTTACTTTTTCATTGTTATCTAAAATAATCATACCATTTGTAATACTTTTCACTGGAACAAATTGTTCTGTATATTTATTTCTTATCTTCTTGTTTTTCTTCATCTAGTATGCACCAACCCTTCCATACAAATTTTTGTCTTGTTGTAAAGAAATTCCAAACCCCTATTATAACTGTTAGCACATTGTGATAATTGGGAACTGGAAAAACCAAAAACCCTGTTATCACTGCTGGCGCAATAGCAATAAAAGCCATTGCCGTATTTGCAATTGGAAGTATCATCATGAGAAGTAATGTAACTCCTACTCCACTTCCAAATAATATGAGATCAAATGGGTAAAATAACCCAAATATCATCATTGATTTTTTTGAATTTGCTGGTATCAAAAAATTCATTTATCCATCCCCTTTTATTAGCTATTAGATTTTTTCGAATCTTCTTTTTTATACAATGCTTGCCTTTTTTGATAATCAGAAATGCTCTTGCTAATTTTATTGTTTTCTGCTTGTAGCCTAATGTATTGTAGTGCGTCATCATGAGCCAATGGATCAATATCTCCAAAAGGCTTTGTACTTTCATCAGCAAACATTTTTCTAAGATCAGTTTCTGTAAAGGCTGTTTTTGTTATGTTAGTAGAAGAATCCGTCCAAGAAATTTTATTGTTATTTTCATCTTTAAATACATAGTTTCCATGTTCATCTACACTTGCAGATGCAAATTTAGATAAATTCGTAGCATCTAGTTTAGATGTATATGCTCGCATTTCATAAGCACGATTGGACAAGGCTGTTTGCAAACCTGAAATTGTATTACTAATCGATATATCTCTGTTTTTTGCTTCAGTTTTAATTCCAGCATATCCCTTTAATGAATCTTGAATTCTTGTTCCTAAATTATAATCTGCATCCTGCCTTTTATCCCTTGTATCACGATTATCTACTGACTTTTTCAGTCCAGGCATAACACCTTTTTTTAATGAATCGTTTTTATAAGCACCTTGTGCACTGTGGATTGCTGCACTAATTCCTCCTGCACCTATACCTAATACAGTTCCTACAGCTCTGACAGTTCCTCTTTTGCCACTGCTTTCACCCATAAGAGCTTTTTTCCATCCATCTTTTTTTGCATTCGATAGTAGCGCTGCAGTATTAGCGGCAATTCCCATTCCGGCTCCTGTAGCTAAAGCTACACCACCTTTCATAACGCCTGTTACTGCTTTTCCGCCTAAAGCTTGATCTCTAATTTTTTTCATTGGATTTAATGTTAAGTCCCCACTCATCTTAATTCCTAATATATTCTCAATTAATTTTGGAAGTTGTTTTGCAAATATCAATGCCCCAATGATAAGGAGTAAATCTACCCAAAATTTGTATTTTATTGGTTCTCCATCAATAGTTGCAAGACTTTCTTGACTTACCAGTACACCAATTACATATACCGCAAAAAATAAAGCTAATAAACGAACAAATAAATCTGCCCAAGTTTTTCCAACTTCTTTTACCCATTTCTTGAACATCCCATCTTTTCCTGATTTTGGATCTACATAGGAAATAATGGGTACTGGAGCTATTATTTGTAAAAAGGCCAGTTTTAATGCCCGTACTGCAACATCAAAACAGAATGAAACCAGAATTAATAAAACAACAATTCCTACCAATGAAGATATAAAAAATTTATAATCAATTACATAAGTATCCTTCATACCATTCGGGGCACTATTATAAATACCACCAACCAAATACTTTGATACACCTCCAAGATTTCCTATATCTGTACCAATAGAACAGTATTTATTAAGTTCGGCATCATCTCGCCCTGCTTCTGGTTGAAAAAATGGTCGAAATATCAATATAGAAATAAAGTCCCCATCGCTCGCTGCCATTGCCATATTATTAGCTGAACATTTATCTGATATTAGGTAATAATTTTCTACTCCTAAATCTCCTTCTGTTCCTAAAACAAACTTAGGAATTAGGTCTTCTCTTAAGATAGCACTCTGTGCCTTATATAGCTTGTCAAATGCAGTTGGAGTTATAATAATCATTACAAGTACCAAAAGAACGTTTAACACTATTTTATGTGCACCTTTTGCCTTATCAGTTATCTGATCTGGATTTACAATATAAGTAATAAAGGAGAAGGCTACTTTAAACAACATAATAAGCCCCAATAATGTATATATTTTACTAGAAAACTCTCGAATAGAGTCGGTGCTAAAAACAGACACTCTAGATATTTGTTGCAGTATTTCGTAAACCGTAGAAATCAGCGAAAAAACTGTACGATCGATTGCAGCACACAAACCACGCACAGCATCATTAAACCATGATTCTGTCATTTATTTGCACCTCCCTTAGAATAATGAGCAAAATAAGTCATTTCGTTCAATTCCGTATGGAACCAACACCCCACTCATATCAATAATAAATGTTAGTAGCATTGGCAAGAATATAATAGTAGCCCCAATTAAGAGTCTTTTTACAAATTTTGACCCTGCTGCTTTAAAATTTTTGTCTTCACCAGATAATACAATCCCAGTAAAATCAATAATAGTTAGTATAACAATAATAATTGGAATGGCAAGCTGAATCAAATCTATTGCTGCTTTGATCATATCACCCAATTCCTCTCCTAGAATTGCACATTTTTTTGCATTTTCTATATTATCATTACCTGAGATATCAATTGGATCCGTTGATGTTCCTAACTCACTTGCTGATGTAATTGAGCCTAATAAGTTTAATTGTGTCAATCCTCCATTATTATTGTTCAAATAAAAGTTCCATATATTACTTCTTGTTTGATCTGTCACATATAACTGTGCAGGACATGCATTGTTTAAATCTTGAACCGTAAAATTGGAATTGGCTGTTATATTATCTTCATCCTTGTTTAAATTTGTATTAACTGTATACGAATATTTTGTTTGAATTTTTATCTCAGTATTATTAAAATACATAAATACATCCCCATAATTGCATTTATGCGTATATTTATCATTAAAATCATCACGCGTATAAGTTGCGGATTTACTACTTACAAGTGAAAATTTTTCTGAATCTCCACTAGATATAGTAGCATAATATGAATAATAAGGAAAACTATTATTTATTGTTCTTGTTCTATAGATATTTTGAAGACAAGATAATTTATTGTCAGTAGTCAAAAAATTATAATAAGATAAATAAAACTCATGTTTTCCTACAGAACTACGAGATCTGCCTGTCCCTGTACTGTTTCCAGAAATTTCCTCAAGTTCTAATTCATAATTACTATTAAGTTTTACATGTACTTCACTATTACCTGCCTTATACACGCATACTGCAGAGGTATCAAGTGCCCTTATTTCCCCCACATTACAAATAAATAATAAAATGGATAAAAGAAATATATTTCTTAATGTTTTTTGCATATAATCACCTAAACTTAAATTTTCACAAATACATTATAACATAAAAAAAAATAATAAGAAATATAATCTTATTACTTTTGGCTTTTTTATTAATATTATTTACTGGTTTATTTACATGCACTATAGTCATTAATAAAACAGTTTAAACAACTTGCCTCACCAGAGTTGTTTTTATCTAATACACCAAATATCCATTGTACGATTGCAAAGATAAAGAAAATCAATACTGCATATAATACTCTTTTAATTAATTTCGTTTGAGCACCTTTCATTTCTTTTTCATCATTAGACATAACAGCTTTTCCTAAATCAATCATACCAAAAACGACTAATAAAATTGGAACTCCAATTTTAATAATATTTACTACCGTATTAACAGTTTGAGGAATAATTTCATCAATTGATCCTGATAATCCATTACATTTAATCAAATCTAATACTTCTAACATTTTAAAACCTCCTATAATTCTTATTTGAAACAAGGAAACTTGCTTCTTTCTTATTCACTATACCCTTTTTTCCTTTTTTTGTCAATGTTTACTTACTAAATAATCCTAAAATACTATTTTTCTTCTCTTGCTCATCGGTTTTTTGACGTGTAAAGCCTAATCTTACCAACAACAGATTGAGTGCATGTATACTTTTTTCTCTTTCGTCTAACGGTGGCATATTATAATAGATTTTAGATCCTGACTCATATTCAAAATCAAGCACATCTTTTGCATTTAATAAACTTTGATTTAAAATAATCTTCTTATTTTTTAGTTCTTTAAATGCATTGCTATTGATTAACATTAACTTATTCAACTTAATAATGGATGGTTCTACTAAGTAAAGAACCTCATCACAAAAGCCTTCCGCTTCTTTGCTATCGTTGATATCAATTAATATGGCATTGTAATCTCTATATTTTGCGATTGCATTCCCAATATCTGTATTTGGAATAGAGATTAACTTCTTATCATTGAAATAGCGAAAATCACTTTTGTTTACTTCTAATGCAATGACAGAATAATTTTTCTCTAATTGTTTTACCATCATATAAATTAATGTGGTTGCTCCTGATTGTTTGGTAACATTTTTCACACCAATAATCTTATGTGTCACAACAGGCTCTGTTACCTCTACATATTTTTCTACTACAACATCTTGCACTTTATTTGCGTCCAATTGATGAATGTGAGCAACATCACGGTAAGTATTAGGATTATTGTATAGATACATAATTCCTTCTATGTTTTTCGTAAAATTATAAATTCCCATAGAAATCAATTTTGATAAGTAATCATTTGAACCACTTTCTTCGGAGTCATCTAGCAATAGTATTACTTTATCCATATCTAGGGAGATAGATAACCTTTGTAATGTTTTAATATCTTTATAATTTTTAAGAGCTGTAATATCCAAAATCATTCTCTGAAAAAAGAAATTTTGAAACTGCGCAATGATATCATCGACAGAAAATTCGCCTTCTAAAGTTTTAATTACATCAATTTCTAATCCTTGTAACATTGCTTTTTGTTTATTTGCTATAATTACGTTCATTAGATTTGTTCCTCCCTTTTATCCTATTATCCCCATTATTTTGGTTTCCCCATACACAGGAAATTCTAAATGATTTCCTATAATTGGAAAATCAAAATACATATAAGCTGCTACACCATAGTATTTTCCTTTATTTGTATCATACTCATAAACACAATAACGGTAGCCGTTATTTGTAGCGACAATTGACTCTTGTCCATTACGTGTTGGGCACCCTTTGTTCGTTGTATCTACACGATATCCCATTTCACTTAATGTTGAAGCAATCTCACTTTTTGCTGCATCATTATATGCTTCGTATTTTTCAATAATATCTACTATTCTATTCTTTACTTTAAACGCCTTTGAATAGGTCAAAGAACCAGCAAAAAAGAATATAAATATAACTACAAAAACAATAACAATTTGAAGTATATATGCATTTGCAATTGATTCTTTCATCTTATCACCAACTATCTTTGACTAAATTCATAAATACGTTCTGTTTCGGAATAAATAGGTAAGGAAAATGTTCCACCAACGATAGGGATATCCATATAAACATAGGTTAATATTCCATAAATAAAATATCGACTATTTTTTTCCGGATATTCATAAACACAGTATTTATAGTTTGTCCCTATCCTTGTAATAGGTTGATATTCTATTCCATTATGTCTATGAGATGGACAATTTAAATTACCATTGCTACTTGAACGATACCCTAAGTTGGCTAAAGATGTTTCAATTTCTGCCGCCGATAATTCATTATACCCTTCAAATTTTTCTAATGAGTTAGCAATTTTCCCATTCACTTTAAAGGATTTCATATAACTTAAGGTTGCCGCCAAGAAACCGAAAGTAATCACAATAAACACAATCATAATATTATATAGAAATGTACTTCCGATTGCTTGTCTCATATCTTACACCACCCTAAAAATTATGCACCTGTCGCTCCAGAGCAAGTACCATTTGTCCATACTCCACCGTTATTATGGCATTCACTTCTCGCACTTGTATTATTCATCATATTTGTAATGATTGGTGTAGCGATTGCGACAATAACACCAATTAATATGATTGTTACAACTGTCATATTTGCTTCTCCAGTTACTTCTTTCATTCTATCACCACCTTACACTTTCTATGTTTATAGTATAACACGTTTTACTTGAATTATCAAACAATTCCATAATACTTTACTTTTTTTTACATATGATAAAATAAAAACTAGATAAAAATATACTGCATATAGAAATAATGCATCCTATAGGTAATCCTACTGGAATGTAATTTAAAACGATTTGATGTTTTCCTTTTTCCAATTCTATTCCTAAAAAGGTATCTACAATTTTAGTAGATAAGGTAGGAATTCCATCCACTTTTATATGCCATCCTTTATCATAAGGAATAGAAATAAATAGTATAGAATTATTTTCTAATGTAATTTCTCCATACAATTCATTTTGGTTTATTTGAATATTTTGCAATGTATTTTTTTGTAACACTTTTATTTGTTGCTGAAATAATTCTTCATTCAATTGGTAAATCGAAATTCCTTCTACCTGATTTTTTCCTTTTGGATGAATGGTTAATTCTATTAAATCTTCTACCTGAGTTGCTTGAAAGACGCCATGTGCCTCCCACTCTTTCAATTCTTTTCCATTTAAAGTAACTTGTGCAATATCCTGTTGGAAGGTATTGCCTTCTTTATAATGAATTTGTATGTAATAATCTCCAGATGAAACAGGCACTCTATATTCTGTTTGAGTATCTTTGCTTTCATAAATCATTTTGAATACATCCTCATTACTACCAGTGAATGCTTTTAATAGATCATTTTGAAAGGTAAAAGCATTCGATTCATTTAAGTTTATTCTATTATGATGCATGAAATAACCAATTGGTAGGCTATATGGATTTTGATATAAAATGTTATCTTCTGTAATCCAATCAATCGGTTCTAAAATCTCATATCCAGTACTTTTTTCTCTCGATGTTATATAAGTTTGAATTCCAAGTAAAGAATCTATTACGATGGTATTTGTATTCACATCAATGTTTGCTACTCCAGTTGTTGGATAACCTGCCTTCTTCATAAAATGATAAATTTCTTTGGAATTGGTTGATAAAAAACTTGTAAGTTCTTTTGTATTACAAATCATAGAATCTAATCCGCTATAAGAATCGGCATGCCCTGTTCTATAGATGGAGTTAGGTTTTTGGCAATTAGAAATCATACTTTCTAGTTTGATGTTGTCACTTGCGCCTTGAAAGGTAAGCTCAAAATTGAGTAATATTTCACCAAATGCAATGATAAGAAATAAAACTGAAAAAATATTTTTTTGATTTCTTCCTCTCTGATATAATAAAATGCTATATAAAAGTAAAAATATACCTGTAAGCACAATTTCCTCAAAACCTAAATATTCATAATTTGAATAAATGAGAATGATACTCATTAATATATATATAATTATAAGTGAAATTATTTGTTTGATAGAAACTTTTATCTTAGAATAAGTAAAAGTTGCAACAACAATAAGAAAAAAGGTAAATAAATAAGAGTTTCGATTCATGAAATAATTAGGCATTGAAAATCCATGCCATAAATAAATGAAAAATGGAACAATACAACTTAGTAATATTAGAAAAAGAAGAAAAAATGTTCTTTTTTTATTTTTGATATCACTACTTACAAAATAAAAGTAAACTAACACAAGAGAAAATATACCACAATATAGATTGGTTCCATGCGCATTGAGTACGTTCTTACAATTATGGGCACCTATATAGAGTTTTGCAAGCAATTCTTTCAAATTGTTAATAACAGAATGAATATCCCACATGTTATTTACTGAATAGCGAAATACACTCTTTAGTTCAATTATGGTAGGAAGTAATAGACACATCGTAACACCTACACCCAAAATGGAACATAAAATAAAATGAAAAGTTGTTTTTGATATTATTTTTTGACCTTTTACATACATTTGAATCAAAAAATAGAAGAATACAAAAATACAAGTCATATAGCCTGTATAAAAATTACTGAAAATTGTTAACAATAAGAAGCTAAAATACATTCCTCTTTTGCTATATGCAATCAATCGATCAATTCCCAATAAAACAAGTGGTAATAGATATACAGCATCTAGCCACATCACATGAAAATAATATTGTACTGTATACCCCATAAGTGCATAGGCTGCCGAAAATAGATAATTCATCTTGTGATTTTGTGGATAATGTTTTTGTAAATATAAATGCATAGTTCCACCAGATAATCCAATTTTGAAAACAATTAAAATAAATAAGGCAATTGGAATACTCGTTTTTGAAAAGAAAATTAAAATAATATTGAATGGGCTTGCTAAGTAATAGGCAAATGTTGATAACATGCTTCCACCCATGCCCTTAGAAAAAGAGTATAGTATGTTTTCTTTTCCCATAAATACATCTCGTAAATAGGAAAACAAAGAAACATATTGTGCCTTCATATCCGATATTATAAAATTTTCACCTTTTATTGTATACCCTAGTAAGTAATACCCTATTATAAATATAATAATTGGGATACAAAAGGCAATTACAAATTTTTTCATCTGTTTCATCGCATCACCATATAATTTTATTATAAAGCAAATATATATATTTTAAAACATCTTTTAACCAATTTTTAAATCAAAATAAAAATCCAACCTATACTAGCGTTGAATTAGATTTACATACTATCTTGTTCTGATATTTTTCTTAAAGCATCAATATTTAATAAAGCGTATAATTCTTTATACATATCTACTAGTTCTTCTGTTTCCAATTGCGTTATTTTTTTCACAAATTGTTGTTCTTCTATTTTGAGTGGTAATTCAATTCTTACATAGAATTTTCGTAATAAACCCTTTTGTCGCCAGTTTTTAATCTCTTTCCTACGATAGTTATTGTTTCTAAACTGTGTTGTTAGTTTAAATCCATGATAATCTGTTGAATTTTCAACAACTAATCCTCGACCATCATCTAAAATTAAAAACGGCTTGTTTGAATTCTAACACTTAATACTTGGTTTTCATCATAATACATTTCTGGGTATGTCACTAACCAAATTTCTCCTATTGACGGAGTCACTTCTTGTACAGCAGATTGCACTTCAGCTGGTTGTTGCATTAAACCACCTTTCTACTTTTCAAATCAGAACTCTTTAATCCTAATTTTTCTAATATAGAATTATCAAAATTCCTCTTTGTTTGTTTTGTCTTAGTAGGGACTTTAATCTTTTCTATATTTTTTTGATATTCTTTTAAACTCATACCTAGCATATCAGCACATTCCTTTTGTGAATCTATAAATTCCTTTTTATTCATCATAAAAATCCCTCCATTCTGACAACTAAAATATATAATAATTTACAAAATTTGTAAATTACTTATGTGTATTCTATAGATATTTTAACACATTATCAAGATATTTTAGAATTATGTTATTCTACTAATAATATACTATTATTTTTTACTTATTCCTTTTTTCTAAACAATTTTTTATGATAATTTTTTGAATTTATTATTCAAAAAAGAAATCTTTCGATTTCTCTTAAAAATTCATCATCTGCATCATTGCAAATAATAACAATAACAAGATCCCACCACCAGTTGTAACTAACATTGTCATTGTCTTATTTTCCATTGTATCCAAACGATTTTTGTATTTCTGTTCACGTGCCTTATTTTGTAATGTAGATACGGTTCTTGCAAATAAAACGAGTTGTTCTTGTTTGTTTTCTTGTGATCCTAATCCAAGACGATATAACAAACGCATCATTCGCATGGAATCCCTAACAGGATATTCTTTCGCAAAATCCATATAAGGATTTACGCTAGAATCACCTGCCTCGATTTTTGTAATCAATTTTTCAAGTCCTGGTTTAAAAATCTCAGGTGCGGTATCAATGGATCTACGGATTGCAACTGGTACTGTATAGTGTTGTACTAAGATTTCCAAACTTTTTAGATAATATGGTAACATTTGATTAATTTTATTTAAATTTGCTTTATAATACTTTTGTAAACTTGTATATGGTAATTTAAATACCAAAAATCCTAGAATGACTGCAAACAATATATTTACAAAGGAAGGATTAGAAAGCATGAAAATGAATATGATAAATACAATTACAACTAAACCGTTGCGCAAACGTTTTGAAAATTCACGGTTGACATCTACTTCATTTCCATGACGTACCGTTAGTAAAAATTTATAGTCATCTTCCATTAGGAATCTGAAATATGGTTCTGCATCTGTTAAAAACTTTTGTGTATCAATTTTCTTGTTATACTCTAATACAAATAAAATGATTAGTGCGATTAAAATAAATTCCATTACTCAGCCCCCACATTCTCATTGTAATATTTCTCACCTGATAATAAGAAATAAGTATTGATAATAATAATTGCGTGCAATAACAGTTGAACCAAACCATTGTCTAATAATTTAATATAAGATTCTACCCCTAATAAAAACTGAACCAACATAACCATTAAATATAAAATAACACCAAATTGTAAAAACTTTTTATGGAATTGTGCTCTGTCCAAACGGTCTCTATAAACATTTTCCACCAACATATCAATATCTAGTGACATGTTTTCTAATGCATCACTTGAGTTTTTTGAACCCTCATTTGTAATTTGTAAGAATAATTGATGCATATTTTTTACGATAAAATAATCATATTTTTGATTCATAAATTGAATAGATTGTTCAATAGTACCATTTTCATAAGCAAGATCAATCATTGTTTTGACATCTGATCTTACAGGATCTTCTAATACACCTGATTCATAAACACCTTCTAGTGCTTTGATAAAGGATTGTGTTGTCGCAAATTCCATAATGGTATTGGTAGTATATACTTGAATTTGTTCAAAGATAAATTCACTGTAAATTCTTTTACATCTTAGATAAGTAAGGTAAGGAATCGTAATAACAGCAACTACCGCATACACAACTGATAATAATAAATTATAGAAATATAAATATGAAATTACAGCTGCCACAACGGCAAATATGATTACTTGTAATGTATATTGTTTTTTGGTATATTCCTGTCCAAGCTCTTTTACTTTTTCTCTTACTTCTTTAAAAGAATAAGGAGCATACTTATCATAAACATTTCCTACTTGTTTTGATACATATTTATAGACATTTGTTCCTGCACTATTTCGGTAAGCAAGAATAAATATAATGACAAAAGCAATTAGGATAAATACGAATATTTCCATCTAAATACCTCCTTTATTCATATGAAATATTTTGATTTGTGGTTACTTGTTGTTGATTGTTCACATTATTTTGTGAAGTTGCTTGTATTACATTAGGTGATAAAATAACACCTTGTGAATCTAGGTAATCAAGTAAATATTTAGAAGGTTGATTTCTAATAACTTTACCTGATGTTGATTTTTGATAAATTGTATTATATTTCGCTTCATTGTTCTCTGTTACATAGAATTCTGTTACTTCGGCAATTTCACGGACAAAACGTTTGGTTTCTTTATCTTGATATCCACGAATATAAACGCCTATTTGGATATAACGGTAAATTGTTTTTAAGAATTGGTCAATATCTTGGCTTGTCTCTAACAAGCTATACATACGATGTGGAATAGAAGATGCTTTATCTGCATGAATTGTAGATAAAATGTAGTGTCCAGATGAAATAGAGTTACGAACTGCCATTACTGCTTCTGCACTACGTACTTCGGATAATAATATCCACTTTGGATTTTGTCTCATACAAGTTACCAATACATCTGTATATGAAGCTATATTATTGGTTTTCATCGCAACGATATCACGATGTGGAAAAATTCGGTCTAAATGAAGTTCTAGTGTATCTTCCACTGTAATGATCTTCTCATTTTCTCTCGTATGAGAAGCTAAGTATTTAATAAATTCGGTCTTACCTGAACCAGTTTCCCCACATACAATAATATTGCAATGTCCTAAAACACACTGTATTAGAAAATCATGGATATCTAAATCAACGTATTTGTCTTGTAACAATTTGTCTTTCTCAAGTCTTATTTTGGCTGGAGTTTTACGAATTACACAAGCAATTCCATTACGAGCAATGGACTCATGAATAAAATTGAGACGTAATTCAGCACCCTCTGCATCCAAGAAGGGATGTGCCATATTGAATGACTTTCCCATTACATTGGAACATTGAAATGCTAATTTTTCCATTAATGCATCATTAATATCTGGATTTTCAACACGAAAATTTCCTTTGGATAATGTTTTTAAATGAATTTGTCCACCATTACTGTAGGAAATATCAGTAATGTCATCATCCTCTAAATAAGGTTTGATAGGCCCAAAATCAATTTGGGAGAACATATTATCATTCATATATTAACCTTCTACTTGCCCCATTGCTGCAGTTAATTCATCATTTGGAACAGTATTGGCATTGATAAAGTCTCTTAAAGTTTGTGAACTTACCATAGTGCTTCCCTCTGGTACTACCGCAGTTCCACCATGTGGTACTGGGAATAATTCAGCTGAGAAAGCAGTCATGTATTTTCCTTTTAATAATAATACGTTAATTTCTGGTTGTACTCCAAAGATTAAACTACTTGGTGTACGAGCTTCATCGCTATTTTCAAATACATTTCTTCCTGCAGAATCTTTTACAGCTAATACTTTTACGTTTTCTACTAATTTACCAACCATAAGCTGTCCATTTTCATTTACAGCTTTCATGTAAATATCAATGTAATTTCCAGGAAAAATTGAATTTCCATAAGTTTTATCCATTGTAACAGCCATATTGTAAGGAACTTCTCCATCGGCTACTTCCACAAATGCGGAATCTGGTAAATCAGCTTCATTTACTACAACTCCACTATAGAACATACTTCCTTTTGGAATTACAGTATTGTAGTTGCTATATTTACCAATCACAAATGCGGATGAACGAATTACGTTACTCTGTAACACAACTGGTGCTACATCGACATATTCGATCATGTCAGATGTAATTCTTGTTCTTGGTTGAATGGTCTGTGCTGCTACTGGTATTCTTCTCACTGGATTTACCATTCTGTTAATTTGGATACGATATCCAAAAAATAGGACTAAGATAATCGCGATTACTCCAATAATCGTAACTGTGTTTTTGTTTCTAAAAAATCTTTTTAATGCAATCATAAAATTATTCATATTTTTCTTCCTTTCTTTAATATGGTGTTTCTAAAATCGCATCCAATCGATTGGAAATATCAAAATCGATAATTTCTTCTGTGACATTGGACTGTAATTTAGTGGAAACCCTCAAACTTACTTTTGGAGGTGTTTCATTTACATCATATATTTCAACTTTATAAGTATTTCCTATGGTTACACTTTCTGCAAACCTCCTTATAAAGTTTTCAACAAATTTTTCACGATCGATACGAACAGTACCGGTTCTACGATAAGAGGCTAAGTCAACAGCGTCATACATAGCCGCTTCTGTAATTTCTTTTAATAAGATATAGTTTTGTTCATCTGTATTGGTGACATTTTGGAAAAAGAAGATAAAAGCAACTGATGTAACACCAAGTAAGATGACAAATATACCCCAAAACGATTCTTTCACTTCTTTTCACCTCTAACTTTCTGAACATGCATAGAAATCACTATGCTGACTTGAGCCACATACACTTTCATTTTTTTGAATTCCATATATTTCGTTTCTTACAAATTCTTTACTAATACATGCAACCCCATTGGTATCACAATCTAAGGTGAAGTCTGCATAACCCTCATTATTTTCACGAGAATCATTATATTTACGTATTTCTTTAATGGTATTGGTATCTAATATAAAGGTATAAAGTGGATCTTTCTGATAAACGGCGTTACCCTCTACACCACGGTTTTTTAATATTTGGGTTTCTACTAATTTTACACTATTCCAGTTTGATCCTGGATATCTTCCTATATGTGGATCTAGACTAAACTTATTGGTAGTATTACCTACTCCTGAGCCAGCTGTTTTCCCTGGGAATGGATTTCTAAGTGAAATAGTTCTATAAATGATGTTAATTCCACCATAAGGACAAACAGTATCCTGACAAATTTTAACTGCCTCATCTTTCGAATATCCTGAACTCATATAACTAAATACACAAGGTTTAATATTCATTCCATCATTATATGTTCCATGTGGACAATGGAAATCCTCATTTATATTACATAAGGTACTCACACAATAATCGTAGCTTTTTCCATTATTTAAACAAGAAGTAATTTTAATCGTTCTATCATTTGGACAAAACTTGTCATCCTCACATACTTCGTCAAATGTCTCGTCACTATCACAATATAAAATTTGAGCATCAGCACACGTAATCGTTGTAGAACTACTATTAGATCCATATATCTTACAATATAAATCTTTTCCTGCATGTTTTGTTCCCTCTGGGCAAACACACTCATCAGTAGGTGCATTTGTTACAGAATAATTACATACATATGGATTTTGATTCGCAAGTTCTGTAAATTTTCCGTTTTCTCCTAAACTATTTACTGTAATATTTAAGTCATATGGATTCTTTACACTTGCTGTAGAAGATATTGGTAAATTACTATATCCAATTTTAATATAGTCAACAGTTGGGATACTCATTGATGGTTTATTTGTTCTTTTCTCTACATAATGATATAAATTGTCTGGTAAAGAATAGGTTGCGGTTGCTGTAATTGTAATTGGTCTATCTTCAATTAATCGCACGATCTGTTGAAATTGAGCCCCTAAGCCTATGCGAGATGGCAAATCAGAAATTGTATAAGTTTTTAAAACATCTGAATGTTGACGTACATACTCTGTTGCGTCACATCCCTCACATCCAAAACTCTGACCTGACAACTTTAGTTGATGGGTTGTTCCATATTCTGGATCATTATATGACATAGATGTATCACTTTCAAAAGAATATAAGTCAGATGGATCCCATTTTGTTTTTCCTGCATATACAATATTGTTTAAAAATTCGGTTGCCCCATTATATGCATTAATATAGTTTTTACAAACATTAATTTTAGCATTAATAGCATTTAATTCGTTCTGCTTTTTATTCACTAATGCTTCACGTTGACTTTTTTCATTATTAGTACATGTAGATGTTGTTGTTGTAACATTATTAGTTGGATATGCGCCATCGCAATAATTTATACAATCAGTGTATGTTTCTGGAGTATGAGGAGTGTTAGCACATGCAACTTTACAATTATTTCTACCTTCAGAATTTTGATCTACTGTATTGGTTACTGTTGTACATTTATCTAACTCAGCTCTTGCTTCTTCTAATTCTCTCTGGCTTTTTAATTGTTGATCTCCATATGCACGATCTCCAATAAATGCGCAAGCATCTTCGGTTGCAAGTCCTTTGCTATCTATTTTTCCTCTTGCCGCAAGTGTTGTTCTTATATTTTCAAGTTCCCATACATAATCAATACCCCTAACTGTTTGGTTTATGTTATTTATATGTGCTTGGAACGTTTCTTCCATATTTTCATCAGACTTTGTATTTGGTGAAAACTTAATTTTACAAGTTTTGATTCCTTCATAACTTAAAGAATATAAATTACCCCATATTGTATTTAATGTTGCTGTAGATGTTGGCCACACAATGTGTGTTCCAACAGGTACTGGGTTAGCAATGCCCCCAGGATAATATTGATATGCTTCCTCTTTGCAGTATAACCATGCAACACTTCCGTCTCCAATCATTCTTGTGGGTTCTCCGTCCTCACTCGCGTTGCCACACTCGCTTCCATCTAATTCTTGCCAATAATGTCCAACGTGTGTTTGATTATCATTTGCACAAACTGCAGGTGTTCCTATAGTTTTTAATACACCACCTCTACAAACAGGAGCTGGTGGCTCAGAGCAAAAATGTTCTTTACATGCTTCTTCATCCATATTGCCACAATCTGATAAGTAGTGCGCATTTCCATTATTATCTGTACAAACATAATCATTGGCATCATCAGGACAATATTGAGTTGCACACTCAACACGACATTCCGTCATTTTACTTGGGTTCCCATTCATACAACTAGTGACACAACTTGTAATATCGACATCCTGCATGGTTGGATCTGTGCATGTTATATTTTGCGGACAATACAAACTTTTACAATAATTTTCTTCCTTGCCACTATTCACACAAGAAGTAATATCATGCGATACATTATTTACATCTGTACAAGTCTTTTTTTCTGTACAAGGATCACCAGTAATAATTGTTAAAAAGCGTTGATAGTATCCTCCATTTTTATGATGATAAAAATAAAGATTTCCCATATACATTGTTCCTATATTTAATATTTTTTCAAAGTCATCTATAGCTTCTTTTGTTAAATTTTGACTTTTATCATTACTATAATGTCTAACTTCAACATAATAACTCATCAATGCATTTGACACATTTCCTTTAAATAAAGTTTTATCAAAACCTGACATTCCATCTGCTCTTAGCCAAAAATATACTTGAGTGACTAGATATTTTACCTGTCCTATTTCACTACCTAAATTCGCATTTAATATATATTGAACGGCTCTTCTATCTCTATCATTTATTATTAACGGTAATTGATTATTATTTCTATAATATGCATTTTTCGTTGGGTCGACACTATATCCTGGGTTTAAACATAATGCTACAGCAGAACTCTTACTATCTGATATTTTTTCAATATACAGAGTTTTTTTACTATTTTTATAACTAAACTCTATTTGCGTCTTTCTGGGCTCTAGTGTCGCACAAAAATCTTCCGCCCCTACATTCACTGTAAACACTGCTAAAAAGATAGTAAATGCTATTAATATTTTTTTCATTTGTACACCCCCCTAAAATAGGCTACTTTTTTTATTATATCGATAAATTATAATAATTCCACCTACAATAAATATTGGTAAAACAATATAATAATAATTTAAATAGAATTCCAATATATAATCATATATTCCTTCAATATTCTCTTCTTCTTTTTTTTCAATTGGCTTTTCTTCTACTAATTTTAAACTATTTACTTTTTCTTTAAATTGTTCATAATTAAGATTAATTCTTGTAAATTTTTGACACAATTCGTTTTCTTCCATTCCAATACATACCTCATCTTGATAAAATGGATTGTATGGTGGAGTTGTTACATAATGAGAATATAACAAATCATTTCTACAATATATATCATTTGTGTAAACATCAAATCGATAACTTGTATTTGATCTTAAATTATAAATTGTAATCTCATTACCTTGATAATTATAGGTTTTATCGTTTTTTGTATCTTTTATGATAAAACCCTCTGGAATATTGGATAGCGTAATTTGAAATGAAATACGTCCATTTTCTTCGGTATAAGTATAACTAGATGTAATATTGCTCGCTAATGTTTGATATTTTACTTTATCCTCATTGGAACAAATAATTGCCTTCGTTTGAAACGGCAATAGTAAAATAAATAACCCTAAAAGAATTGGCAGTCGTTTCATCCTATCTATCCTCTCTTTCTTATTATAACATGAATTCCTTAATCTACAAGTGATTATTCAATATTTTTGACATTATTTTACAACAATTTGGTAGATATACTCACGAAATGTGAAAGAAATTGTAATATGTTCTGCATATTCTAGTTCTTTTGGCACTTCAATGTAATATACATTTCCCTCTGTCTGTCTATTTGGTTTTACCTGTTTCAAATTATGTATCGTTTTTTCTTCCCCATTTATTTCATACGTAATCATTCCAAAATCTTTGATTACACTATATAAATCAGATAACTTATGAATATAAGAATTTTCATCTAATGTAAAATTTCCAACCAATTTCATTAATGTTTTATCATAATTATCACTCATACTTGGTTTAATGTACTCTACTCCTGTAAGACAATTATTATCTGTAATACAATAAATGTAATTATTGATAAAAGTATCCCCTATTTCATAAGAATCTATCTTGACTTTACTCTTTTTTAAAATACTTTGTGTAAGTGATATCTCTCCACCTAATAAATAAGAAGCAGTGGTTTTTGTTGAATCATCAATTGGTGTAATCAATGTTTCAATTACTTTATCATTTTTATCTTGATATTTTAAAATTATTTTTTCTGTATTCAATTCTTTTGGTAATTCATAGACTAGTATATATGGTTCAAATGTAGTTGTCATATATTCATTATGATAAATATTTCCAAGATCATACATTACTTCTTTGTAATTATCACTTGCATGAAAAGAAGTATTTCCAATCATTAAAGTAAAACGAGATGGATTAAATACTTTCTTATTTACCTGATAATTCGAACGAATTTGATATTGAATCACCAAAAACTTTTTATCCTTTTTAATTTCTTCATTATGATAACTTCTTGTTGTAAGATAACTATTTTCTATATTTATCATAAATTCGGTTGTCGTAAATGCTTCATTCTGTTTATATATTTTATGATATACTCCTACATTTAAATAAACAACTGCACAAATAACAGCAATAACAAGTAAGGCAATCATATGGATCATAAACTTATTTTCTATATATACATATTTCGCATGTCTTATTTTTTTACGTATATTTCTTTTTAATTGATCCGTATCTAATTCTACGTCTATTTCAAATTCTTCATTATCTTCAGATGCGATTTTTAAATCTTCTAAATCCTGATCAAAATCAAATTTTTTAATATTAAATCCTGTTGCACGCATTGCAACTACAATTAAACTTAGTGATTGTACAATTAATGCGAATAAGCAAAGATCTTGCATTATTTTTAGGGTTCTTATACTCAGTAAGCCAGATTCTAATATTTTGATATTGGTATAACAGTATATAAATACAAATGTCATAAAACTATATACAAATATATTGAATACATAAAAGCGAATTGGCTTTTTTTTGAAACTCATTAGTCCTAAAATAACAAATGTTAAAATAAGTACACCAATAATAACAATTATCATAATAGGTGAAAATAAATTAGATGTAATGTTGGTTCCAATGGTAGATAAATTTGAACTCATATATTCGCTAATGAATCTGAAAATCGTATTGGTTTTGAGCAATAAATATACAATCATAATTGTTAAGGTAAAATGAATTACTTTGAAATACTTAATTAAAAATGCAAATGGTTTTCTAAATAACATAATCCACCTTCCTATTCTAATATATAGTATATCGTAAAATAGATTAAAAAAAAAGTATTTTTTAAAAGTACAATTTATTTTATTATAGACAATCATAAACATTTTTCTTACCCATTTTATGTAAATAAATGCCAATTTTTGAATTAAGGGATGAAAATATTAATGCTTTTATACTTTCAATGAACAAAAATGCCGAAAAACATAATTTTGTTTAGTACATAAAACAAAATTGCCAGCAAATGAAAAAATAGCATAGATTATTCTGATAGTATGTGAAGGATATTTATCTAAAATTAGATTATTCTATGATTGAGACATAATGAGAGTTATAAGGATTAGAAAAATATACAATAAATCTGATTGTAGGCATAGTACACAATATGTTATACTTAATATGTAAAAGTATACATTTAGAAAAAGGTGGCATAAAATATGGAATTTAATTTGCAAGAGGCAAAGGAAAAGACAATTGAATTTTTATCAAAAAAATCATATTCTTTGGTACGTCCTGATTTTTCTAAATATTCCCAAGTTTATTTATTTACAACTGAAAATCTATCATATATAGATAAATTAGATATCCAAAATAAAGATATTTTAACTGTTACAGGTAGTTTTGATCAATGTTTAAATCTTGCCTACAAAGGTTGTAAATCTGTATGCAATTTTGATGTAAATGTTTTAACAGTTGCATATGCAGCATTTAAGTACGCGGCGCTTAAAGCATTTACATATAAAGAATATTTAGAATTTTTATCTGGCAATAATCGTTTAGATTACCATATGTATTTGAGAATAAAACCTTATATGAATTTTATATTTCAAGAATACTGGGATTTTATATATCAAACATTTGATTATTCTGGAACTTCTATTTTTGCCTCCAGATTGTTTGATACTCCTAAAGCAATAGAACAAATAATTTCCTTGAATCCCTATTTAAGAAATGAAAATAATTATAATACTACTAAACAGAGGATAGATTCTGTTGCAATTAAATTTGAAGAAAAAAATGTATTGGAAATTGGGCAATCAGATGAATTGTATGATATAATGCTATTTTCTAATCTTGAAACTTATTTGTTAGATGAACTTTCAGGTGGAATGACATCCGAAGAATACATAAATTTTATTCATAATAATGCTAGTAATCAATTAAAAGAAAATGGTATAATTCAAATTGCATATCAATATCAATATAGAACAAAGGTAAACTTGACAGGAAATTTTTTAAAAAATTTATTTCATAAAAAATATAAGGTTAAAGGAATTGATTATTTAGAGAAAAAATATCGAAAAATAATTATTACAGGAAGCCCCTTATGGAGTAACACAGAAATAACAAGTGACGTTCAAGATTGTATTTATTTATATAAAAATGAACTGGAGAAACGAAGAAATGTTTTATAAAATGGAAAAGCTTTTTAGACAAATATTTTTATACGGAATTATGGAACAAAACACTTTGTAATTTGTGATTAAGTATATTTTTAATTTTCTGAAAAAAATTGATAACTATATTAGATGGGAGTGAATCAAATGAAAAATATTAGTCATTATGTTTTTGGAATTATAGGAGGTTTAATTGGTGGAATAATTGCTTCAATTCCATGGATATTACTCTATATCTATGGAAATATGATGTTTTCTTTACTTGCTGTTTTTATTGCGATGGGTGCACTCATTGGATATAAATTATTTAAAGGAAAAGTAGATAAAAAGTTACCACTGATTATTACAATATTATCTCTTATTTCTGTTTCAATTGTTACACTTGTTATTATTCCGTTATTACTTCTTTCTAAAAATGATTTAGTTGTAAGTTTCGAAAATCTAGAGTGGTTATACCAAAATTCTGAATTTGCAAGTGCGATAATGCGGGATTATATCATATCCTTAGTTTTTACACTTCTTGGAATTAGCGGTGTTACCTCACAACTGAAAAGAGGAGAAGATCCAAAGCTTTTTCCTCAAAATAATGCAGTACGACAAGAAGCTTCAGAACAGACTTCTAATATAAAAGAAGCATTCCAAAAATTAAATGCAATGTCAAAAGAAAATGCAGTACCAAAAGAGAGTATTCTAGGTGCATTATCAGGAGAAGAAAATTCATCTGCTACATTTCGTACTCTATGTACACAAAAAATAATCCGTAAATATAAAAAGAACTACTACTTTGACGAAAAATCAGAGCGTAGTGTCCTTCGCAGATTTATACTCATTTATTTTGGTATTATGAAATGGATTATCCTTATATTTATTATTCTACTAATTCCAATTCTATTTTTATAGGTATGAAAGAAAGCATTCAGGCATCTCTGAGACAATAGAAATGTTTTTCTTTGTAATTGGATGAACAAATTCTAAATGATATGCATGTAATGCAAGTCTTGAAAATGTCTTTTTATTTCCGTATTTTATATCTCCCAAAATTGGATGTCCAAGTTCCTTCATATGCACACGAATTTGATTTTTTCTTCCCGTATCTAGATGTATATTTAAAAAAGTTACATCCTTTTTTTCAGATAATACTTGATAATGCGTAATAGCCTCTTTTCCGATTCTACTTTTACTCGAATAAACAATATGTGTTTTCGTTTCTTGTAACCATGTATGGATTGTTCCTTTTTTCGGTAATCCAGTTCCCTCTACCAATGCATAATAACCCCTTACTCTTACAATAGAATTCCAATTATCTTGCAATAAGTTTTTGATTCTCTCATTTTTTGCAAACATTAAAACACCTGAAGTTTCTTGATCTAGGCGGTGTATAATAAATACTTTTTTGTGTTCTTTTTGATTTACATACTGACTTACCATATGATAAGCCGTCAATTCTTTTTCTTTGTTGGTTGCAATCGTAAGTAAACCTGCTGGTTTTTCTATCGCAATCAATTCTTGGTCTTCATATAAAATTGGAATTTCATAATTTTGATATACAATTGGTTTTGGTTTGATTGTAACCAAATCTTTCATTGAAACAGGATAGTTTGCTTTTGTAACTGTTTTCCCATCTACTAAGATAGATCCATTCTGTATCATTGTTTTTATCACATTTTTGGATTTATTTTGTGTTTCTATTAAGTATTCTAATAAAGTTTTTGATTCATTCCGCATATATTTATAACTCCTTAAATATTAATAATTGAAGTCTATTATCACTCATATTCTCATTATAACTAACTGAATTTATATATTCATTTATAACTGACTATGTCATAATGTACAAACAAAATAAGTACAACGTTTATTATGAATATTTCATTTTATCCATTATTTCCTCATCATACTTTAAACTATAACTGGTGTAACAATTTCACCAATTACTTTAATCGCTTTTATTGTATCTTCAAATGATATTTCTTTTACGTATTCGTAGTTGCTCCGATAATTATTCCATAATAATTTTAATCTTGAATCATTATTAATTAGTTCTATATATTCACTAGAATTATCTATATAATCTATCGTTTCACGATTCTTAGCAGTATTTAAAATGCTCTTTTTAAAATATCTTTATTAATGTCACTCCATTTAAAATTAACAAACATATATAAATCATAATAGTCTTTCATTCTAGTATTATCAATATTTCTACTAATTATAGACTCAAACTTTTCTGCAATAATTGTTTCGTAGTTATAAGTCATAATATTAATTTTTTCATTATCAAATAATGTACTATATTTAAATTCTACTTCTTTATAAGTAATAACATCTCCAGTAGTTATATCAATCATTAAGTTAGTTTTCAAACCATCAAATTCGGCTTTTAAATTAACATTAAAACCAGAATATAATTCTTCTTCTCTAATATCTTTAATATTTTCTATTTCAAGTTTGATATTATCTTCTATATCTATACTAATTATCTCATTAAGAACTTTAATAATAGTTTCTCTGTCTAATGGTAATCCTTTTATAGTAGTATCTAGATCCATAGTACTTCTTAAATTTACTCCAAAGATAGACGATAATAAAAGTCCACCTTTAGTTATAAATTTATCCTTATATTTAGATTTCGAAATTCTTTTTAATAATGATTCAAACATAAAGTTTTGAATAAAATATTTATTAGGTATATTAGTTTTATTAGATAAATTAGATATTTTTGCTTTTAAACTGTCTCTATTTTAATCATTTAAGAACCTCAAAAGTATCCCTTACTTTATTATAAATATTCATTTTTTTTGCATATTCATATAATTTTAATGTGTTTTTCTTTTTACTATAAAAATATTCTCTAATGGCTTTATTAAAAATTTCGAGGTCTATTTTCTTTTTATTTTTAATAATATCGCAAATAGTTTTATCTAAATCATATATTTTTATAATATTACCAGAATCTAATTTATAGTTAATTACTCCTAAATTTAACAATTCATTCTTTGTATAAAACAGATTAACATTTTCTTCTTTTTGAAGCGAACCTTTATAGCCACTTTTAATGGAAATATCATATTTGATAGGAATTCTATTAGAAAATCCATGTAAGTAAAGGGCTGTTGTATTAGAATAGATTGCATATTTACTTTTACTTTGTAGAATCACAAATTCATCAATCAAAACATTCTTTTTAATATAAACTCCACGACATACTCTTTCTATTTTATTCTTCTTAATAAGTTTAGTAAGGTAAGTTCTAGGAATATTATGTTCAGTAACATCTTTAGTAATCAAATAACCATTTTTAAATAAATTTAAGATTTTATTTTCATACTTCATATCTATTTTCCTTTCACACTTAAATCATAACATATTTAAGTGTATTTGAAAACATAATTTATAAATTTAAATATATTTTAATAATTAATCGTTAATAAGAGCAACATCCCCTTTTTCTCTTATTAACTTATTTTTAAATTCTACTAATCCATTTATTATTATTCCAAATTCTGCTTGGTCTAATTTTAACTTTATTTTCTTGCATTTACCTGCTCTTACTACACAAATTCAACTAGTCAACACATACCAGTTAGGGTGGTATAACGAAACATATTCTCCACAAACAACCTCCACAATACTTTTTTCAAAAATTAGTAAAAATATCAATAATTTAATCGTTTTTTACCATTTTTGACTCCTGCTGAATAGTGTATTTTTTCTTTATTTATAAGAGTTTTCGCCTATTTAACACACATACACATTCAACATGATAAGTTTGCGGAAACATATCAACCGGTGTTAATTCATCTATATGATATATTTCTTTTAACTCTTTTAAATCACGTGCTAGTGTAACTGGATCACATGATACATATACAATTCGTTTTGCATTACAGTTTTTCAAATAGAAAAGCGTTTTATCGTCTAAACCGCTACGTGGTGGATCTACAATAATAACACTATAATCCTCTTTTATTTTATCTACTATGGTTGCCACATCACTGCAAATAAATTCTGCATTATCAATATGATTTCGTTTCTGATTTTCCCTTGCATCTATAATCGCTTGTCTGTTGATTTCAATTCCTAAAACTTGCTTACAAAATTTACTTAGGTATAAGCCAATCGTTCCTGTTCCACAATATAAATCTAGTACACAATCATCCCTAGTCAATGATGCATATTTTAATACCAATTGATATAAAGTTTCTGCTTGCTTTGTATTAACTTGGAAAAAAGAATTTGGAGATATTTTAAAAATGAAATCACCTATTGTTTCTTCAATATAAGATTTTCCATAAAGCAACTTCCATTCTTTTCCTTTTTGATAGATAGAAGTAGTATATGGTTTTAAACTATCTATTATGTTTTTACCTAAAAAAGCTTTGGTATCTAAAATAATCATAGTTTGATTTGTATTTTTACTAGCCCTAAATATAATTTGTGAACTATCACTTACATCTAACTCTGCAATTATAGAAAATAAATGATTGATTTTTAAATCTACAATATCACAATGCTCAATTGGAACAATTAAATTACTTTTATATTCAAAATAACCTATTTCTTTTCTTACCTGAAAAGTAGCTTTATTCCGGTAACTCCATTCTTCAGATGCCACTATTTCTTGTATTGGAACATTAGAACTTACAAATTTCATCATAATCTCTTTTACTTTTTCTCTCTTCCATTCTAGTTGTTTCTTGTATGGCATGTGCATCACATGACATCCGCCACATTCTTTATAGTAAGGACACCGTGGAGTAATGCGATCACAACTTTGTTTATGGTAATTCAAAACTTTTGCTTCTTTTAAATTCTTTTTTTCTTTTGTAATTTGAATTTCAACCTTTTCTTTTGGCAAAGCATTTTCGACAAAAATAACAATTCCATTTTCTCTTATAATTCCTCTTCCTTGATGATCTAATTTTTCAATTGTATAAATTTGCTCCATTATAAATCACCTAGAAATATTATATCATAGAATTTTTTCCATTTTGAATGAAAAACATTTGTTGATACTTTTTTTAAAATTGTACATACTATCATTAGAAATATGGTGATCGTATGTTAGAAAATATAGAACAAATTGTAAATCGTCTTAAGAATGAGACCAATGATTTAACCGATATTATTTATCGAAAAAAAACAATTCAAAAGAAAAATATTTATATTATTTATAATGAACCACTTACCTCTAGTGATAAAATTAGCGATTTTATTGTTCGAAGTTTAAATCATATTGAGCAGGAAAAAATAAAAACAGCTCATATACTTGAACGAATTGAAAATAATATTAGTAACTTCAAAGTCAAAAGAATACAGAATTATAACCAAATTTGTTTTTACTTACATCGTGGTTTTACCATTATACTAATTGAAGATGAAAAAGAAGCACTCGCTTTAGAAACAAAAGCCAATATTGCTAGAGGAATCAGTCAACCGCAAACAGAAAACACTGTAAGAGGTGCGAAAGATGCATTTGTAGAAGACTATCAAGTTAATCTAGGATTAATCAAAAAAAGAATTAAAACCAACGATTTATGGATTGAGGGATTAACAATTGGTAAATATACAGCAACTCAGGTAGGTGTTTTGTCTATTCATGGTATTGTTAAGGAAGATTTAGTAAATCAAGTAATAACACAATTAAAACAAATTGATATTGATGGTATTATTGATAGTGGGGTGATTAAAAATCTTATCGAAAAGGAAACAAAATCAATTTTCCCAACCATTATTACAACGGAACGACCAGACATCGTTTCCAAAGCTTTATTAAATGGAAAGGTTGCGATTGTAGTAGATAACAGTCCCTATATTTTAATTGTACCTGGTTTATTAAATGACTACTTTAAAACAATGGAAGATGTTTATGGTAAAGGCATGAACATTACCTTTACTAGAATCATCAAATTTCTAGCTTTTATTATTGCTTTATTTACGCCTGCAGTTTATATTGCTCTCATCACCTACAATCAAGAAATGATTCCCACAGATTTGTTGGCTGATTTTGCAACGCAAAGAGATGGCGTTCCTTTTCCTGCTTTCTTTGAAGGTGTCATTATGATTATCTCGTTTGAAATCCTAAGAGAAAGCGATCTACGTGTTCCTAGTTTTAGTGGAAGTGCTTTGTCCATTGTTGGAGCTTTAATTTTAGGAGATGCTGCAGTAAGCGCTGGAATTGTCTCCCCTATTATGATTATTGTAATTGCGATTACCGCTATTAGTTCTTTACCGTTTACTGAATATGAGCTTGAAAATGCTCTCAGATGGTATCGATTATTATTTATGCTTGGTGGTGCTTTTTTAGGTATTGTAGGTGTTCTTGCGATGACTATTTTCTTTATTATTCGTTTAAGTCACCTAGAATCATTTGGAAAACCATATTTGATGCCATTTACTCCCACAGATATTGATTCTTTAAAAAATAGTATCGTTAAATTTCCACTCAAATCCCTCAATAAACGTCCAAATTATTTATCCAATAATCGAACAATGCAAAGGAGGAAAAAATGATGAAAAAAGTCAAATGGGTATTGCCATGGTTATTCCTACTTTTATGTACAGGATGTTATAACTATAGAGAACTTAATCAAATTGCCTTAACAAGTGCGATTGGAATTGATAAAGCAGACGATGGTGAAGGATACACTGTAACAGTTCAAGTTTTGAATACACAGAAACAAGGTAGTGACTCGAATTATAGCGGAAGTCAACCTAAGTTTATTCTATACGAACAAACAGGTCCAACACTTCAACATGCTTTGCGTACGATTATTTTAGAATCACCACGTCGACTCTATGTCAACCATATCAATCTTTTAGTAATTAGTGAAACAGTCGCAAAAGATGGTATCAAAGAAATCTTAGATTTCTTTGCTAGAAATACCGAGTTTCGAAAGGATTTCCTTGTAGTAATAAGCAGAGAAGCCTCTACGGAGGATGTCATGCAGATACTTACTCCTTTAGAAACACTAAATTCTAAAAATATTCATGATAGTATTATGGCAGATGCAAAATTTTATGGAATGGCAACTAAAGTAACCTTTGAAGATTTATTAAATACTTATTTAAATCAGCGTACTAACATTGTTCTTCCATCAGTAGAAGTAGTTGGAAATACAAAAAAAGGCGAAGGGGAAGATAACATCAAACAATCGGTTCCAGATGCAACAGTGAAATTAACACCACTTGCAATTTTCAGTGGAGAGAAAATGATGGACTATCTGACAGAAGAAGAAAGTCGTATTTACAATTATGTTCAAAATAATATACAAAACACGATTGTTACAACAGACTGTTCAGAAAATGGTAAATTTACAGCTGAATTAATCTCTACGAAAACGAAATTGAAGCCCGATATTGAAAACAAAAAAATTAGTATTCAAGTAAAAGCTACTGCAAGTATCAAGGAAATTAATTGTAATATGAATTTATTAAGTCCAGATTCCATTCAACTATTAGAAAATAAAATTAATACAGAGATAGAAGAGACGATTGAAAAAGATATTATAAAAATAATTCAAACTTATAAAACAGATATTTTTGGTTTTGAAGAATTACTTTATAAAAGTAATCCAAATACTTATAAACAATTAAAGGAAAAGTACGGTGAAGAACTGATTGAAAATTTTAAATTTGAAGTTTCTTCAAAAGTGAAATTACAAACCAAAGGAAATATTGTAAAGGAGATTACAAGATGAAAAACAAAATCAATTGCCTACAATATAATACAATGCTAATTTTAATTATGGTGTCTGCTTTTATGGGAATTGGTGTATATTCTCTTGTACAAGCAGCTGGAATTGACGCTTATATCACTGTATTATTAGGTATTATTGTAGGAATTCCTATTTTACTTTTATTTCTCTATATTGCAAACTATGAGCCCGACTTAGCATTTCCAAAGAAATTAGAGAAATTATATGGTAAGAAGATTGGAAAAGTAGTCACGATTCTATGTGCCATTTTTATCTTTATTTTTGCCAATAATTATATGTTTAATTTGATTAATTTTATTGTGTCTCAATTTTTGCCAGAAACACCTCTTATGGTAATTGGAATTGTATTTTCTGTTCTTACGATTTATGCCAATACAAAGGGTATTGAAACCATATCTCGAGTGAGTTTATTACTACTGGTTATCAATATAATTCTATTTGCGATTGGTTTCATTGGTTTAATTCCTAGTATGGACACATCTAATTTAAAACCTGTTTTGGAATTTGGGGTTACAAGACCATTGCAAGCAACATTCTACTTTGTCACATTGATGATTATGCCTATATTTGCATTACTGATTGTACCTAAAAATAAGGTAGTAAATCCGAAAAAATTCAATCAATCAGTTGTAATATCTTATTTTATTGCTTTACTCTTTGTTTTTGGTTTTTGTATTATTACTTTAGGAATTTTAGGAATTCATTTGGCAAGTATTTACCAATATCCTGAATATATTATATTAAAGCATGTTAATCTTTTTGGATTTTTAGATCGCATTGAGAATATTATTACAGCACAATGGATTTTTGGTTTATTTTTCTGTGTTACTTTTGCAGTTTATTATATTAGTAATAGTATTAAACTAGAGCATAATAGTAAGTTACTTCCTACAAGTATTGTAACGCTTATGTTACTTGCAAGTTTGTATTTAATACCGGATAATACTTTCTTTAATTGGTATATCTATTATATCGCTCCGCTTTTAAGACTTGCTTCTCTAGGTGTTTTTATTGTCATTGCAATTTCTATATTTATTCAAAAAAGAAAAAAGAATTCTTCCGACTGAATTCTTTTACTTTAATAAACTATAAATAAGGAAAATAATTCCAGCAATTACAATTCCAATAATAATGGATAAGCCTGTTTTTACTACATTTGGTTTCAATTTTAATTTCGTTGTTTCTTTCAATTGTTCAAAATCATCATCGCCAAAATTTAAACTAGAGGTATAAAATGATTTATCCATTTCCCCTCTCTCTTCATTTTTAGCTAATTCTTCCTGTTTTGCCTCCTCTAATAAGGCCCTAATAGAATCTTTATTTTCAACTAAAGTATTATCTTCTGATTTTAAATCATCAAACATATCAAGGCTTAATTCTCTCGTAGCTAGTTGATTTAACTCACTATTATTTGTAATGGTATCAATCAATTCCCTTAGTTCATTTTGTTCATAATCTTTTGTTTTGCTTTTTTCTTTTAGGTTCTTTAATATATTGTATCCAGTATTATCTAGCCTATGGTATTTTTCTTCCACTTTTTTACTGTTTTTTGCTTTATCTAAGATATCACGGATATCGTAATTTTTTTCTGTCTCTAGAGTAGGAATATCTTCTGGTTGTGTTACTATAGGTTCTTTTATCATTTGTCTAAATTGTCTTTGTTTTTGATATTGCTCTCTATTTTTTAACATATTTTTTATTTTGGTGATGTCTACTTCATTGGATTTTTCGATGGTAGCAATTCCTTCAATATTACTATATTCTCCATCCTCATAAATTTCGCGATATAAATCTTGATTACGTTCGCTTCTTTTTGAGGTACGGTTAGTAGGTTTATAATAACGTTCCATTCTACTTGTCAAGCATATCACCTCTAGTATTATCATAACATAAATTTTACGTTTTTAAAACATTTACTTGCATATCTACTTGTTTTTCTTATATAATGAATATGGTGATGTTATGAAAAAGGTAAAAGTTAATCAAGATTTATGTATTGGATGTGGTGCGTGTCAAGCAATTGCAGATTCTGTATTTCAGTTAAATGATGAAGGATTTGCAGAAACAAAGGAAGAAACTAATACTGTAGATACTATGAATGAAGAGTTAAAAAATGATGTAATGGATGCTTTAGAAGGTTGTCCAACATCTGCAATTTTTATAGAAGAAGAAAAAGAAGCTGCGTAAACAGTTTCTTTTTTAATGACGATAATGCTTAATATCATCCATCTGTCTATGAAATTCAAAACCAGCACCTAAAGCCGTATGGATACTCCATATATTATTTTTTTGAATTGCTAAATCGATTGCTTTCACATTCTCCATATTTTTAATCAGAAATTCTCTTGTTTCTTTTAGTATTCTAATTCCTAACTTATTTCCCCTATAATCCTCGTGCACGGCATAATCTAGTGACAACACTCCATTGAAATCACACCTTCCTAAATATATGTATCCAATTATGTTAGAGCTTGTGCTATCAAGTAAGCTGTTTCTACTTCTATGCTATGTGGATGATCTGATCTTGTTAAATATTGTTCTATCGTATTCCTAAAATACATAAAAATCTTTGGGTCAACTGTTAGTTCCCGTTTTAACCTTCTATGCAAATGGTCCATACTATCATAACCAACAATTGCCAATGTGTCCATGTTCCATTGCATAGGCACCACCTCTTGGATTTATACTATATCACAATTTATAAAATTTGCAAATTAACCATCCTTTATAGAAATCAAAAAACTTTTAATTTTTATATAATTTTTGAATTTCCATCTCGGTTAGCCCTGTTATTTTGGAAATTTCAGTTATATCATATTTCCCGAGTAAATTTCTAGCAATTTCTCTATTTCTCTCTGCAGCACCCTGCTCGATACCCTGTTGTATTCCTTCTTTTTTTCCTTGCTTTAACCCTTCTTCTATTCCTCGTTTTAATCCTTCCTCTTTCGCATCTTCCATAAATGTATTATATTCTAACTCTTGCCTTGTGTATGCTGAATATAATGCCACTACTTCTTCATCTGTACTATACTTATCTACCTCTTCTATTAACTTTTTCCTTGCCTTTTCTTCCATCTCTATCTCCCCTACCACTTTTTGAAATGCTTCTTTTTTCTTAGTTGTAAATGCATAACACCATTTTGTTAAGTTGTTTTCACCATCAGTATAACATAATTTGCTTCCAATTACCATATCTACAAAGTCAATTCTAAATTTTTCACTTAATATTTTTCCTTCTTCATTTCTGAAATAGTAGGTTTCTTTTAGTTTGTTACTAGTTGGACAATTGTTTAAGTTAATTTGGATTGTTCTTCCTATCTTATTATAACTGTTATCCCCATACTTTAGGTTCCCAGAATGAATATTACATGCATATATAATATTTCTGTCAATCGTTCCTTTGTTTACTTTATTTGATAATTCGATATTGATTTTTTCATCTTCCAATTCTAAGATCAAATCTACTTGTTTGTTCGCTTCTTGTTTTCCTTCTAGTTGTAAATCTCTTGAACATAGTTTTACTTTCCCTTTTATTTTTTCAATTGGTATTTCTAGATAACAAGATAGAAAATTTTCTACGATATCTATATTTTCGGGGTTATTGAATATTGCTGTAAATACATAATCATATGTTAAGGGGATAATTTTTCCTTCTTCTAGTTTTTCTTTGCGCACATCTTTCATGTGTATTCCTCCAGTTCTTTTCGGAGAATACCATACTTATTTTTTTCTTACAAATGGCTCTTTTTTGTTTTTTGATTTCTACTTTTTTCATAATTTTATATTTTTGTTATACTATTTTACAATTCAAGTCAAAAAAACATACAAATATCTAAATTTGTACATTTTTTAAAATTATTTACCCATCTTTATTTTATTTCAAAATATAGCTTTTTAATTTCTTTCGGAGATAACATACGATATTCCCCTGATTTTAACCCTGTTAAATCTAAAAACGATATTTTTTCTCTTTTTAATTTTACAACAGAATATCCAATTGCCTCAAACATTTTTTTTACTTGATGGTTTTTTCCTTCATGAATAGTTAATTCTACAATAGAAGTATTTGTTTTTTTATCATATTTTTTAATACGCGCTTTGGCTTTACTTGTTTTTTGGCCATCTATAATAACACCATTTTGTAGCTGATTGATTTGTTCTTTCCCAACTAATCCCTTTATTTTTGCAATATAAACCTTGTCAATATTATTTTTAGGATGCATAAGTGCATTTGCTAGTACACCATCGTTTGTAAGTAATAAAATACCAGTTGTATCATAGTCTAATCTTCCTACTGGATAAATACGCATTTGTGTATCAATTAAATCTACTACTGTTTTTCTATTTTTATCATCATTGGTAGTCGTTACAACACCACGAGGTTTATACAATAAAAAGTAGACTTTTTGTTCCTCTTTTTGCAAAATATTCCCATCGATTTCAATTAGATCTGTAGTATTTACTTTTGTGCCAAGCTCATATATTGTAACTCCATTCACTTTTACTTTTCCACTTTGAATCAATTCTTCTGCTTTTCTTCTAGAAGTATAGCCACTGTTTGCTATTACCTTTTGCAATCTCTCCATATCGTTTCACCTATGGCTTATTATACCTAAGTTTACCTTAAATTGCAACGTAGCAATAATTTCATTTTACGAATCTCTTTATTATTTTCAATTCAAAAAGATGGGATTGCCCATCTTATGATAATTTTTTTGTATTATAAAATTCTAATTTCATATTTTTTACAAAGGCAATTCCAATGATAACTCCTTGTTCAATTTGATAAACGTTTGGTGCAACTAGCTGTATTCCTGCTTTATCCCAGCAATAATCACTATCCCCATAGTTGTCTTTTGACATTATACTTTTCATAAAGAAGCGCATTCCTTCTTCTTGATCATAACGACAAATTGGTTTTAGATATCCTCTACTTGGAAGGAATCCAATATAGTTTATATTAGAAGATATATCTTCTGGATAACCCGTCATCGTAGTTTGAACCTCTACCAGTTTTCCAGTTTCAATCATGCAATCTTCCTGTACAACAATCTGATAGCAATCTGGAATAGACGTCATTAATACTTGAGCATAATTTCTTATTTTTTCCATTTTACATTTTAAAGTACGTAGGTCCAGATATCTATGATTCCTTTCTCGCTTATTTTCATATGAGTACATTAGTATATCCAACATATATTGTAATATGAGAAGTCTTTCTTTTTTTGACACAAAAATCACCCTTTTGCATTCACTATTGTATAACAATTTCAATAAGAAGTCAATTTGATTTATTCTTTGAGTTTCGGTATTTTTTATCAAAATCTCTATTTTATGCCATAAAATATCAAATGAATCACCCCGCTGCAGAGCAGACGGGGTATCACAAGGTGTTACAACATCA
>CAMUMB010000006.1 GCA_947089915.1 uncultured Caryophanales bacterium
TACCTAGTATACCATTACTAAAGTTTTTTGTGTCTATATATCTATACTAACACCACTGATAATAAATCGTCATATAATGTATATCCTAAATTTTTTAAATCTTCCTTAAATAAATCTAATGTATCTTTAAATTTTTTACCTGCTATTATAGCAACATTTTCAAATATAACATATTTTGGTTTTATAATCACTTCTCTTAAAAGCCTTATCATCTCCCAGCCAAGGCTAGATCTAGTTGAACTTTCATAATCAAACCCCTTCATTTTTCCAGCAACGAAAATATCTTGGCATGGAAAACCACCAATCCAAATATCACAGTATGGCAAATCACTTCCTTTAATACTTGTTATATTTCCTAAATTAAATTTTTCATCAATATTATGAATCGCACAATAGCTCTTTATTGCATTCTTATCTATTTCTGAAAAAAACTCTATTTTGTAGTCTACTATATACCCTTCTTCTTCTAAACGATTAAATGCTTTTTCTGGGTTGCCTATTCCACTAAAAAACGTACCCACTTTTATAATCTTATTTTTAAATTCTTCATTTGTCATTTTATCAATCCCCCTTTTAGATTTTTACATTGAAAAAGACCTTCATATTGAAGATCTTTTGATGTTTTATACAAGTATTTATATTAATTTTATCAAACATAGTTATTTTATATCAAATACAAACTTTTAATAAATCATTGTATTATAAGGCATTAACACATATTACTTAATTCTTGTTATATGTGCCATTCCCCCTGTTTACAAATAGCTAACGCATACATTTTCTACTCGCAAACTATTTTATGATTTATTTTATTACTTTTAACTTACTTAATTCAAAATAATTTTATGTTTAGTTCTGTAAAAGTTCAACTAATTCATCTTCTAATTTAGATAAATCATTTGGACTCATAAATAAAATGACTGATCCTTTATGCTTTAATAACATTTTTGCATCTTCCATTGAAATTGGTTCACCATGATTCAATCTTCCTATAATGAGTTTTGAAGTTACTTCTGGAAAATCTTCTTGTTTTTCTCTAGCGGGATGAATTTCCATTACATAGGAGTAATCCGCATGATTCATAGCATTCGCTAAATCATCAGCAAATTCTTGTGTACGAGAAAATGTATGCGGTTGAAAAACCGTTACAATTTTTTTATTTGGATATTTTTGTTTTACCGCCTTAATTGTCGCTTTCACCTCATTTGGATGATGCGCATAGTCATCAATCACAATCGTATCTTCGACAACTGTTTCTGAGAATCTTCTCTTTGCACCTTCAAACGTTTTAAATACTTTCGCAACCTCTTTTGCTTCTAAACGTTCATAATAACAAGTAGCAATTACAGCTAAAGCATCCATCAACATATGTTTCCCATAAATTGGTAAATCAAAGAACCCATAGTAGTTATCTTCCACTGTTACTTCAAAACTCGTTCCTGTTTCTTTGTATTCTACATTACTTGCAATGATATCATTATCATCATCTAATCCATAAAAGAAAATAGGCGAATTCACTTCTAATAAATGGGTATAAGGATCATCTCCACAAGCAATAATCATTTTTTCTGCTTTGTTGGCATATGCTTGGTAGGCATCAATGACATCATTGATATCTTTGAAGTAATCCACATGATCCATATCAATATTCGTTATAATTGCATATTCTGGGGTATAAGCAAGGAAATGCCTGCGATATTCACAAGATTCTAATACAAAGTAGTCATTGTCAATTCCTGCATATCCAGTACCATCCCCAATTAAATAATTGGCACCCTTAAGTTCATTGAATACATGTGCAAGCATAGATGAAGTCGTTGTTTTCCCGTGACAACCAGCTACACAAATCGTTTTGAACTTTTGTGTCAAATGACCTACCATTTCGGAATAGGTATAAATGGGTAATTCCAATGAAAGTGCTTTAGCCACTTCTGGATGTTCATCATCAAAAGAAGCACCACGGATAATCTTCATGCCTTCCTTGATATTGTTTTCATCAAATGGTAACACAGGAATGCCAAGATCATGTAATCCTTGTTCGGTAAAAAAAGTTTCTTCCACATCACTTCCCTGTACTTCATATCCAAGTTCGTTCATAATTTGTGCGAGTGCACTCATTCCTGATCCTTTTATTCCAATAAAATGATACATAATATTCCTCCTTATACTAAAATCTGAATCACAAATGGTCCCAATATTAATAATAAAATTAATGGTACAATAAATAATACGGAAATAATACTAATTTTATTAGGGATTTTTGCCATTTCCCCTTTTATCGCTAAAATTTGCTTGTCCCGCAAAAAGTCAATTTGATGATACATCGTATCAATAATACTATTTCCAAATACACTCGTTTGTGTAATATTTAAAATAATATTATTGATTGTCTCCGATGGAATTCTTTTCTTCATATGTTCTAAAGCTTCCATAAGCGATTTTCCAAATTTAATTTCAAACAATGTCTTTTTAAACTCACTGGATATTTCAGAATCTACATTAAACACAGTAATCTCTAACGCATTTTCTAGATTTCTGCCCGATTCCAATGTCAATGTCAAAATCTCAAAAAAGTATAGTGCCTCTTTATCCAATTTACGTGTTCTTGCTTTAATTGGCCTTGTTAATGTCACATATCCAAATAAATAATAATAAAGAATGGTAAATAAAGGTGCAAATAAATAACCAGATTTCATTATATATAAGATGAGGCAAAAGACAAGAATAGAAGTAAGAAGACGGATATTCATATAAGTAACTGCATCATATTTTACTTCATCCCCAAGTAATAACAACTGGGAATCGACTTTTGCAATATCTTTTTCCGAATAAATTTTACGAGTTAAATTTCGATGATTCATCTTCTCACATCCTTACCTTCATGATCTTTCTTACTACAAAAATATAACAAATGTAAATGATTAATATAATGCCACATAAGATGAGTCCAAGTGGTGTTGAATACATTGGAACAAAATAAGATGGATTAATGAGACTGATAAATAAAATAAATAATGGTGGAACGATAAATAGTACATACACGATAATTTTAGAACTTCCTGTTAAAGAAGCAAGTTCTAATTTCAATTTTTTCTTATTGAATAAGGATTTTTCAATAGAAGAAAATACTTGAATAATATTTCCACCTGTTCTGTTTAAAATAGAAAGAGATGCTGTTAAATAAGTAACTTCTTCTAGTTGAATACGCTCTGAAAATCTTCTAAATGTTTCTTCGATAGACAGTCCATATGATAATTCCAAACTCATTTTTTTAAATTCCTCTGCCATAGAACCTTCTAACTCCTTGGTTACCAAATCTACTGCTTGAATAATACTTCTTCCTGATTTGAATGCATTATTCATAATCATAATTGCTTGTAATAGGTCATTTTCTAATGTATTTCTGTAAATTTTATATTTAGAAAAATATAGGATATCTGGGAAGAAAAATCCAAAGAGAAAGGGAATCAATAATTCATAAGAGGCAAATACATGATACTGAATTGCCATTGAAAAAATAGCAATCAATATAAATCCTATTCCACATATTAATTTAGTTGCAACTGCATCCATGCCTGACTGATAGAAAGGACGATATAATGGGATGTACTTTTCATAATGTTTACTATATTTTCTTAAAAAAGTAGATCTTCCTAATATTTTTGCAAGTCTCTGATTCCATTTTTGACAAGCTTTTGTAAATTTTTCAAACACTGAAACAGAATGATTGCGAACCCCCTGAACACTATATTTGGCAATACGATGTTCTAATCGTACACTTTTTTGATAACGATAAATACGATACACAACCACGATAGCAAGCGCTAATAGTAACAATTGTAGTCCCAATAAAGAAGTTTGATGATTCGCAACAATCTGTAATTGGACCGTTTTCGTTGCCACATTACCTGCTTGATCAGTTACTGTAAAAATTAGTTCCTGTGTTCCCAACTTAGAAAGATCTAATTCTGAAGCATTTGAAACCACTTGACTCGTCAAATCCCCATCCAATGCATCATATGCAGTAATATAATCATTGAAATCAATTGTTGTATTTTTAGTCGGTTTTTCTATTTTGAGTAAACTTCCTGTACTGGTATCTTTCATCTGAATCATAGGAGCTTCCATATCAATATGATAGATTCCACTTTCTATTACTTCAGTTTTTCTACCCTGATAAAGTGTTAGAACAATTTTGTATTCTCCTGTTTCTTGTAAAAGAAAATCGGTTGTTTTGGCACCTGCAACGGTACCAGTTTCAAATACCTCTTGATCCTTCATTACCTCATAAGTGTAACGAGTAATAGAAGAAATCGGCGTATAAGAAATTTCTAATATTTGATTGGTATAATCAACTTGTTCATATAAAGAAAAGCCATTTGTTTCTCCCATTCCAACATCACCTCTTATTTCTACTTATTCAAATATATCTTTTAATGTATCAATGCCACGACTTGTAATTTTTTCATATACCTGTGGCACATAGTCATGTAATAAAAATTCTCCAATTACCTCACCATTATCCAAAAGTCCTGTTTGTGTAAACGAAAATATTTCTTTGACAGAAATAACATCTTGATTAAAACCAGTTACTTCACAAATACTTGTAATTTTACGTTTTCCATCAGAAAGTCTTTGGATATGTACAACAATATCAATCGCATTTTCTATATATTCACGGATGGCTTTGACAGGGATTTCCATTCCTGCCATTAAAATCATCGTTTCCAGTCGGTTTAATGCATCGGCAGGTGAATTGGCATGCATCGTCGTTAAACTTCCATTGTGCCCTGTATTCATTGCCTGTAGCATATCAAATGCTTCTTTTCCACGGACTTCTCCTACAATAATACGGTCAGGTCGCATACGAAGGGAGTTTAAAACCAAATCACGAATCGTAACTTCTCCTTCCCCTTCATAGTTGGTAAGACGTGTTTCTAGAGAAATGACATGCTCCTGCTCAAGCTTTAATTCGGCTGCATCTTCAATCGTAATAATACGTTCTTGTTTACCAATAAAGGAAGATAACACATTGAGTAAGGTCGTTTTTCCTCCACCTGTTCCGCCACAGATAATAATATTTAATTTTGCTTGAACACAAGCCTCTAGAAAACGCGCCATATATGGGGTGAGCGCTCCACTTCTTAAGAAGTCATCGATATTAGCAAGTTCTTCTTTGAATTTACGAATAGTCAAAACAGGTCCCTTTAAAGAAAGTGGTGGAATGACTGCATTCAAACGTGATCCATCTTCGAGTCTCGCATCCACCATAGGGCTAGAAGTATCAATGGTTCTACCTAAAGGTTGAATCATTCTTTGAATCGTACGAATAATATGATCATCATTGATAAAAGACACACTATCATCCTTTACCACTTGACCATCTAATTCAATATAAATCTCATTGGTCCCATTCACCATAATTTCTGTAATTTGTTTATCATCAAGTAATTCTGTTAGAGGTCCATAACCACTAATTTCATTGTCAATCAAATTGTAGATATAACTGCGCTCTACATTACTGAGATCATAACCTTCAATCGTTTTATCGATTTCTGCTTTGACAAATTCATCCATTGTTCCATTGGAAGTAATATTATGGTCAATCAAATTTTGAATGATTTTATTTCGTAACTCTTCTAGTAAGCCTTTATTTGGAAATGCATCATAGTCTTTTACTTCTTGAATATTCGGATTTTCTACTTTAATATCAAATTCTTCTGTAAATTTTCGCAATTCTCTCACCTACTTTTTCTGTTCTTTTAAAATTGATTGTACCATTTTTTCAAAATTGGTAATTCCTTTTTTATGCTTTTTTCGAATATGGGGATCTAATGTAAGAATCTTTCCATCCAATACATATTTATCGATATTTTTGATGTAAAAAGAATTCGGAATTGTATAGTCGATATTATCTTTAATGATATTTTTAATATCGTAAAAGGAAAAGTAATCTTTTTGGCGATCACTCGCTTCATTTAAAACAATCTTATAGTTTTTCTTATCCATATCTTGGTAAATGGACACCATTGTTCGCATATTTTTTAAATCAACAGGATCATTGGTGATAATATATAAAATCTGATCACTATAATCTAAATTTACTAAATTGATATCACTTAGATTATGGTTGGTATCCACTAAAATCACATCATATTTTAATTTGGCTTTGGCATAAATTACCTGCAAATATTTACTATTTATTTTTCCTGCAGTTTTTGGATCTTTTGGAGCTGGTATGACATCAATATATTCATCATAAGTAGTAATATAGTCCTCTAAATTGTGAAAGCGATTATTGTTTAAATCATCCATCAGTTGAAATAAATCATGTTCTATCTGTATATTAAGGGAAGCCGCAATGCCACCAGAATATAAATCTAAATCGATAATCAAAATTTTCATTTTGCGCATTTTTATAATGCCTGCCAAATTGAGTACTGTGGTCGTTTTTCCAGTCCCACCTTTGACAGAGGTAACTGTAATTACTTTTGCTTGTCTTACGGACATATTATCACTCCTTTATGATTCTTTTATTTTCAAGTATACTTTTTTTCATTGTAATGACAGTATCTTTTTCTTGATATAAAAATGGAAAAATAGAGTTGACTGTTTTCGTAACGGAAATGGTAATTTGATCTTCTGTAATATGAATTTCTGCATTTTCTATTGTCTTTAAATTGAGTACCAATAATTTATAAATATCAGTTTCCAATGTAGAAGACTCTCTATGTTCCATTACATATTCTAATGCATTGGTAATCGCATGGTCCACTTTACGTTTTTCAATATGTAAATGACCAATATCGATTAAAAATCCCAGTACAAGTAGTAAAACTGGTAGTAATAAAACAAACAAAACTAATGTTTGTCCTCTATGATTCAGTTGCATTTAATATGGTTAAACTTTCCTTTACAGTATAAGGACTTTTCAGTATTTGACTGAGCCCTGGCGTTATGATGTCTACTTTTTTTGTTAGAACAATCGTCGTATAGGTTTCTTTTAAATCGTAAGAAACCGATAACTTTTTACCACTCAAATAGAGACTTAATTCCTGTTCTTGTTTCTGTACATATAAATCTTTTACCACATCTAAGTCGTTTTGTAAGCGGTATTTTTCATAGATAATAGTTCCAAAATCAATAGAAGCAAATACCAACAATAAAAAGACAGGTAAAATCATTACAAACTCGACGAGTGCTTGACCACTTGTTTTTTTCATATCATCACGCCTCTTTACCTTATACCAATTATAGCAAAAAAAAAAAGATTACTCAATAAAAAATGATACGATGTATCATTTTATCTATCAACGCATTGTCCTTGTCCTGGTTTTGGTCCTTCTACATATACTTTATCTGTTAAATTACATGCGGATTTTGTCATAGAATCTTGTAAATAACCACCTAGCAATTTTACAACAGTGACAACTACTACACTGATAACTGCAATGATTAATAAATATTCAACAAGTGCTTGTCCCCTACGATTCCATTTTGTCATAAAATCCCTCCTGCATAACAATCTCTATATCCATATTATACTGTTTTAAAGAATTTGTCAAATATTTTTTGGTATGTTATAGTAGTTGTGGTGATTCTTATGACCATTCAAATTGGAAATCAGATTTTAAAGGTGAAAGCCTGTACCACTTTCTTTTCTAGATGCTTAGGTATGATGGGTCAGAAAAAGACACTTTCTTATGGCCTTTACTTTCCAAAATGTAAGAGTGTTCATACCTTCTTTATGCGTCAAAATATTGATATCATTATGGTCAACTCAAAAAACGAAATTGTTGCTTTTTATCAGAATGCGAAACCATGGCATATTTTCTATTCCAAGAAAGCCTATGCATGTTATGAATTCTCAGTTGGAGTTTTAAATGAAGTTACAATTGGAAACTTCATTATTTTAAAATAATAATAGACATTAGGTCTTTTTTTCTATCAAAAAAACGTTATCAAACGTTTTAATCATCACGATTTTGAAACATCAAAATCAAACGAAGTAAATTTAAGATAGAAGAAATTAAACTTGCCACATAAGTCATTGCAGCAGCACCTAACATATTTTTGACATCCTCTTTTTCTTCTAAGTCTACTAATCCTAATTGTTCTAACTGGATTCCTGCCCTTTTGGAAGCATCAAATTCAACTGGCAATGTAACAAGTTGGAATAAGATGGTCGCAAGTAAAATTAGAATACCAATCATTAAATATCCAGTAATTCCTGCTAATAAAGAAATAATAATAGAAAAATAGCCCAAATAACTCACTAGATTTACAAATGGGACTAAGGCACTACGAATGCGCATAAAACTATAATTTTCTTTGTCTTGAATCGCATGCCCACATTCATGTGCTGCAACGGAAATAGATGCGATAGAAGTCCCATGGAATATTTCTGTAGATAATCGTACTACTTTTCTACTTGGGTCATAGTGATCGGTTAATGTTCCTTTGGTCTCTACGATATGGATATCTGTAAGCCCATTTTGATCTAAAATCATACGTGCAACTTCTTGACCAGAAATTCCTTTTTTGCACGCGATTACTTTACTTTTTGCATAAGCAGAATTGATTTTAAGCTGAGCAGCCAAAACAATAATAAAGCCAATGACTGCAAGTGCTATTGTTATGATATTTTCATAACCGAATGTTAAATAGTTCATAAATTACCTCTTTTCTATTTCGTATAAAGTTCCTGCTCGAGTATCTTTTAAAACAATGCCTTGTTCCAATAACTCTTGCCTAATTTGATCTGCTAAAGCATAATCCTTATTTTGTTTTGCAAGTATTCTTTCTTTTATTTTTTCCTGAATATACGCTTCTAATTCCGTATCAATGACAGTTTCTTTGCTTTTAAATAATCCTAGTGATAAAACCGTTTCAAAATTTTCTATCAAAGCAATTTTGGTTACAGAATTCAATTTGTCTTCTTTTAAGACATCATATAAAACAGTAAGGGCATTGGCTGTATTCAAATCCTGTTCCAAAGCTTCCTGAAAACGACGTTGGTATATTTGATATAAATCCATCTGTAATTCACCTGTTGTATCTTGTTGCAACGCTTGCACTTTCCTTACTAATTTTTCATAAGTAGATGCTACTCGATCTAAATTTTCATAGGAGAAGACAAGTTGTTTTCGGTAATGAGATTCTAAACAAAACAAACGATAAGCAAGAGGGTTATATCCTTTTTCTTTTAAAAGAGATAATGTCAAAAACTCTCCTTTGGATTTACTCATCTTTCCAGTGCTATCATTTAAATGTTCTCCATGACACCAATAATTACACCATTTATGTCCTAAATAAGCTTCACTTTGTGCAATTTCATTGGTATGATGTGGAAAAATATTATCCACACCACCACAATGGATATCCAAATATTCTCCTAAATTAGCAATACTAATTCCAGAACATTCGATATGCCATCCTGGGTAACCAGTTCCATATTTGGAATCCCATTTTAATTCTTGATCTTCAAATTTAGACTTTGTAAACCATAAAGCAAAATCTGCTTGATTTCTTTTACAACTATCTTCTTCTACGCCTTCACGAACACCAACAACCATATCATCTGCTTTATGATTGGTTAAAGCATAGTAGTCATCTAATTTTGTGACATCAAAATAAACATTTCCACCTGACTGATATGCATACCCCTTTTCCATTAAAACATCTATGATTTTTAGATACATATCAATATAGTCAGTGGCTTTACAAATTGTTTTAGGGCGTTTGATATGTAAATCATCCATATCCTGCAAAAAGGCTTGCGTATAAAATTCCGCAATTTCTAATACTGATTTATGTTCTCTTTGGGCTCCCTTTACCATTTTATCTTCACCAGAATCAGAATCACTACTTAAATGTCCTACATCTGTGATATTCATAACACGATTTACAGGATAACCAATGTAGTTTAAGGTACGCTCTAAAATATCTTCAAAAATATAAGTACGTAGATTTCCAATATGTGCATAATGATAAACTGTTGGTCCACAGGTATACATTTTGACTTCATTCACATCATATGGAACAAATTCTTCTACTTGTCTGGTTAATGTATTATATAACTTCATAGACTTCACCTTCCTTGTTATTATAGCATATCTATTTTGGAAAGAAAAGAAACTTTGTTAGTTCACACAATCTAACACAACTTGATAATCTAATAATTCTACTTGATCAGAAATTGGTGCATCCATATTTTCAGAAGATGCCAAATCCGTTGTTAAATATTTTTTATTATCGTCTGGAAAAACAGTTACAATTGTTCCACCTATTTCTTCTTCTAATAAGATGGCTCCAAGCATATTAGCACCCGAAGAAATGCCAACACCAAGTCCTAACGCTCTTCCTAATTTTCTTGCCATTTCAATCGCATCTGTATCATGAACCTGAATTACTTTATGAATCATATTTTGATCCACTATTTTTGGAATAAAATCATCTCCGATTCCTTCTATTTTATGAGAGGATACTGTACCTCCAGATAAAAGCGCCATAGTATCTGGTTCCAAAGCACATATTGTTGTATGTGGATTTTCTTCTAAGACGCGTTTACCAATTCCCATTAGAGTTCCACCAGTTCCAATACCAGATACAAATCCATCAATCGGATGAATAGAATTTACAATTTCTTTTCCTGTTGTTTCATAATGAGCAAGTACATTATCGGGATTGGAAAATTGATTGGCTAAAAATCCATTATGTTCCATTGCAAATCGGTTTGCTTCTTCTATACATCTAGAGAACCCGCCTTCTTCTTTGGAAAATAAAGTTACATCTGCTCCAAACAATTTCATAATACGCAAACGTTCTACACTCACCCAATCTGGCATATAGATATAGCATGGATGATGATAATAAGCAGCTAGTGCAGCCAAAGAGATTCCTGTATTCCCACTAGTTGCCTCTACAATTGGCATATTAGAGTGCAATTCTCCTCTTTCTTTTGCTTTATTTAGTATATAATAAGCAACACGGTCTTTAATACTTCCTGTTAGATTATACGATTCTAATTTTGCATATATACTTTTTTCTTTTCCTTTGTATCGATACTTTATTTTTACCATAGGGGTATTTCCTATCATTTCAATCACCTATTATACTATAAGAAAGATTGACAAAAAATTGACTTTTTTTAGGGAATTTTCCTTAATTTTATTGCATAAGATAAAGTAATATGTTATGATATAAAGGCAGTGATGCGAATGGACCCTTAGCTCAGTTGGTTAGAGCATCCGGCTCATAACCGGACGGTCGATGGTTCGAGTCCATCAGGGTCCACCAACTATATGCAGGTGTGGCGAAATTGGCAGACGCGCTAGACTTAGGATCTAGTGCCTTACGGCATGGGGGTTCAAGTCCCTTCACCTGCACCATATAGATAGGAAACTCGAACTTTTCGAGTAAGTAATAAATTACTAGCTAGAAATAGTTAGTTTTTTGTTGTTTAAGAAAGTGAGAGTGATATATATGACAATTGAAACTAAAGAACTTGTAATAAGTGAGGAATTAAAAAAGAAAATAGATATGATATGTAAGTTTACTTGTGTTAAGTATGAATTTATTAATGGATGTATCATTAATCTTAAAAACACTAATATTGCTTATACAAAGCCACATATATTAAAAGTTAATGGTAATGACTATTTATTATTTGATGAGTGTGATGACATTTTTATAAATGGTTATAACAAAAAAATAAAATTTAAAGATTTAGAAAAATATTTAAAATCAGGTTTATTGTAATTTATAGAAAAAATGATAAAATAGTTTATCAAAAAGGAGGAATGATTAATGAACGAAACAAATAAAATTGCAGGGATATATGTTAGAGTGAGCACAGAAGAACAAAGTCGTGAGGGTTTTAGTTTAAAAGAACAAGAAGAAAGATTAAAAGAGTTTTGTCAGTTTAAAAGATATTCTATCTATAAAGTTTATAAAGATGCAGGGATAAGCGCCAAAAATGATAAGAGACCAGCTTATCAAGAAATGATGAATGATGTTAGAAATAAAAATATAAATGTTATTGTTGCTTTTAAATTAGATAGATTAACTAGAAGTGTTTATGATATTGAAAAATTAATGAAAATAGTAAATGATAATGAGTGTGATATAGATTGTATGGCAGATGAATCAAATACTACTACTTCAAATGGTAGAATGGTAATGAGAATAATGACTAGTGTATCACAAAATGAAATAGAAAAATGTAGTGAGAGAACTAAATTTGGAATGGCTGGGGCAATTCGTTCTGGGCACATCCCAAATCAGCCACCTTTAGGTTTTAAAAGAGTAAATAAAAAGTTAATTCCAGATCCATTAACTAAAGACATAATTATAAGAATATTTGATTTATATTTAGAAGGTAAAAGTTATCAAACTATTGCTAATATATATAATGATGAACAAGTTTTAGGTAAAACTAACTGGAGAGATTCAACAATAAATCATATTATGACAAATGAACTTTATAAAGGTGATTATGTTCATGGTAAAAGGACGAAACATCCAACTTATTATGAAAATGTTGTAGAACCTTTAGTATCTAAACAAAAGTGGGATGATTGTCAGTACCAAAAACTTAGAAATGCTAGGCACTATGAAAGAACTGCTACATATTTATTTACTAATAAATTAAAATGCTCTTCTTGTGGTAGATTTTTAGGTGGATGTGCAACAACTAAGCCTAATGGTAAAAAATACTATTATTACAAATGTGAACATTGTAAGATTACTTATAAAGAAAAAGAAATAGAACAAGAATTAATGGCTTGTATACTTGAACTAATTAAAACAGATATGATGATAAACGATTACTATACACCATTTATTAAATCAAAATTAGATAATAAAGATATTAATTACGAGAAAGAATTAAAAGAACTAGATAAACAACTAGACAGAATAAAATCAGTTTATATTAAAGGCATCATGAAAATAGATGATTTCGAACAGGAAATTAAACAAATAGACTTTAAAAAACAGAAATTAAATAAGGAGTGGCAAGATCAAAAACAATATGAAAATTTAAACTTCACTATTGATGATTTATTAATACTAGAAGATAAATATAATCTTGATACTTTCATTAATCCAAGAGAATTTATGAATAGAATAATAAACTATCAAAATAAATCACGAGAAGATAGACAAAAAATGATTTCTACTTATATTGATAATTTAGAAATTAGTAAAAATCACAATAAATTAAAGATTGAACATTATCATTTTAGGAAAAGTTTCTTAACTGATTTATTAACTTTTAATGAAGAATATAATTTGCCTTTAAATTATTCATTGTTTGAAGATGAATATGGAATTCCTATCCCACAGAATAATGAAGTTAAAACTAAAGAAGAATCAAGAAATTATTTTAATAAATTAAATAGTATTTTAGGTAATGAATATAAATTAAATTATTATGAAATAGATACTGATGATGACTTAACTAACCTAAAAATATCTAGTGAAATAGAAGTTGAAAAGATAATTAGATTAATTACTTTAAAGATTGAAAAATTTGATAATGGTAATTTAAAATTAGGAGTTATCACAGTAGATTTAAGTGATATAAAAGATAGCAAAAATAATCAAATATTTAAAGAATTATTAGGAAAAATAAAAGATGCTTTTAAAGAGGATGAATTTGTCTAATCATCCTACTAAATTTATCAAAAATATAAAAATAGGATGAAAATTAAAGATATAAAATGCTTTAATTATAAGAGTTAAACAATTATCCATCCTTAATATCAACCTACAAAGTAGGATGAATTTTGCAAGTGCAAAATCAGATTTGTGTATATGCAATTCCTTATGGAATAAGGGATAAATTGCATAAGATGCACAAACTTCTTATCCTGCTCTTTTAGATATTAGCAAAATCCACAGTATTTTCATCCTATTAAGTTATTTAGAAATTCATCTCAAAGTATAGTATTAATTAATAAGTTATGACATTCTAAGTTTTGTCAACAATAAATTTTTGTGATATTATAGTCATACTGAAAAGACACGAAATTTCTAAATTTTTAAAAATTTAGAAATAATGTGTTGATTTAGTATATAATATAATTGTAGTTATGTGGTGATAACTACTTATCTAATTGCTTACACAAAGCTAAAATTTTTCTTAGGAGTTTAGTTGTGCAAGCAGTAATCGCTTCGTAATGATGTTTACCTTCATTACGTTTTTTTCTGTAATAAAATTCTATATCATTTTCTTGTTTTGTTCTACCAATAATAGTAATAATATTAGAACAAGCAATGAAAAGTATTTTTCTCATATATTTGTTACCAGCTTTAGAAATAGAACCGTGGACATTAATTGATTTACCAGATTGTTTTATAGATGGATCTAAACCACAATAAGCAGTTAACTCTTTAATATTATTGAATCTATTAATATCACCAAGTTCAGCTATAATAATAGAAGCAGTAAATTCACCAATACCATAAATAGAATTAATAGGTTCAAAATATTTACTTTTTTTAGCTAGAAAAGTTATTTTATATTTTACTACGTCAATAGCTTTTTGATATTCATTAACAAGTCTAGCTATTTGAGATAAATTAGAAACTAATTCATCATTCATATTAACAGATGGATAAGAATTACAAGCAACTTCCTTAATTTTGATAGGTTTAGATTTCCATGATTTATAATTAAGTTTTTTAAAAAAATTTTGGAGCTTATCAATTCTAGTATTAGAAATGATATTCGCATGAGGATAATTTTCAATAAACTCTAAAGCAATACTAGAATAAATTGTATTTCCTTTAAATAAATCTTCATATTCAGGGAAACATAAATAGACTAAATTTCTATATCTGTTTTTAATATTTACACATACTTCATCTAGAGCAAAATATTGTCTAGATAAAGCATTTAAATCTAGATATAATTGATCAGGTTTAGAATATTCTTTAAATGTATTGGTTAAAAACAAATTAACTAAATTAAAACAATCTTCTTTATCAGTCTTAGTTTTTCTAAGATTTCTTTTTTTCATTTTTCCATAAATAGGGTTAATAACAAATACTTTAAATTTGTTATCCAAAAAGAATCTTTCGATAGGTCTATGATAAATACCAGTCGATTCCATTATTACAGAAACATTATCTAATTTAAACTTGGTAATTCTATTAAGTAAATTAGTAAAATCATTAATAGAATGATTAATTTCGTATGGATTAATTAGAACTTCACCACTAAATCTAACTAAAGTAACCATACTTTTTCCTTTAGCCACATCAATAGCTAAACAATTTTTCATAAGCTTTCTTCCTTTCCTTTACGATTGAACTCTTTGTACCATCTACTCCTCATCACGCTTGTTATATAAGATTAATAAATAATCCTCACATTCTAAAACTAGGATAGTAAAAAGAAAAGAGCTAGGCCGTCATATTTATGGATACTAAGACCCTTGTTAAAATCTGCCTAAACTCAATCGTATATTTTTACTTATTTTTAAAAATAAGTAAAAATATTATACTAATAAATCAATGATTTGCAACTTCATCAATTTACTAAATACATTATACGTGATAAAATATTAATTACTTAAGGGAGGTTTGATTTTTATGAAAACATTTTTTTTAGGAAAAGAATATGTGGCATTATCACTTATTAAAGCAAAAGATCAATTTTTTCGTGAACGCTTTATTACAATATCAGAACTTAATCAATTTGATCACTTTTTACAACAAGAATTTAATAATCGTAATATAGATATTATAATTACTTCAAATACACTAAGTAGTGAAGATTTTAATCGGAACAATAACAGTTCAGTGAACTGTTATTGTTAGGGGTTTAATTCCCCGCTGCTTGCAGCGAATTATGAATAACATACTTTGTGATACCCCGTCTGCTCTGCAGCGGGGTGGGTCATTATAATGGGCGAAGTCATTATGACTTCTAATACTTGTTGTTTTAATTTGGATTTGCTTCCAATAAATGTATTAACAGTTTTATATGATTCTAATTTAATTGTAGATTTTTTGACACAATTAGAAAACGAAAAATTAAAAATACTAGAAAGAAAAATAGAAGTGGTTCCTAAATTATATAAAAAATAAAATTTAGTAGTTTAACCACTATAAATTTATATTAGTTAGTAATTATTGTTACCTATTAATTGCTTGTGAGAAAAGTTATTCAACTTCTTCTTCACCCGCACCATATTTAAAATATCCGAACTATTATGGTTCGTTTTTTTCTTGTAAAATGGGCAATTTCTATATTAAATAAAATCATGGTCGAAAAGTGGTCGAAGTGATTGATAACTTATTAAATTATTTCAGAAATGTAGATTTTTAAGGTTTTAAATTATATAATTAAAATGTAAAGGAGTGATTTTGTGAGAGATTTTACAAATGAAAAAGTAAGTAAAGAATATCATAAGTTCAAAAAGATGTTTTTATTTAGTATTCTTTTTATAGTACTTGCTAATGTAGCAATTGCCTTTAGTGTAATGAAAGAAAGTCCATCTATGAATGACCTGATTATGGAAAATGCTAAAGAAGGAAAAAAAGCACAAGTTGATGTTACTAATGTAACGGATTATTTTGCTTATTATCCAGGTGAAGTAAATAAATTTTACTTTGCGATGGATGAGAATAAATACTTATATATTATAAGAATGAGTCCTTCTAGATATACAAAATTAACAAATACATTAGCAAAAGAAGAAGTTGCTAAAATAGATGGGGTTACTAAGAAGATACCATCTGATATCAAAAAACTAGCACTTGAAGTTTATAATGAAATGTTAGAAGAAAATGAACAAATTACCTCTGATGAATTTGAAGATTATTTTGGTGCAATTTATTTAGATTTAGAAGGAAATCCATTTGGAGTTGCTGAAGTTGTAATTGTAATTGCGTTTTTTGTAGCGATGTTTGGATTTGGATTCGGTCTTTACGGTGGTATTAGTTTATGGAGATTTAAAAGAAAAATAAACAAATTAACAGTAGAAGAAAGAGAACAAATTGATCAAGAAATGAATAATGCTAGTGCATTTTATTATGCCAATGCGCATACTTCCTTAACACAAAATTATATTGTAAACTTTGCTTCTACTTTTGAAGCCATTCCCTATAGTGATATTATATGGGTATATCAATTTATTCAACGTAGAAATGGTATTAAGGCAAGTCAAAGTGTAATTGTTATGACCAAGGATGGAAAGAGACATACCATCGCAACCCTAAATGGCCTTACCAAAAAGGCAAAGGATGTATTTGACGAAATTTTAGAAACCATTGCTAAAAAGAGTATCAATGCATTAATCGGCTACACAAGCGAGAATAGAAAACAGGTAAAAGAGAAGATTGAAAAATAGTCTTCTTTTTTGTGAAGACATTTATTTTGTAATAAAAGTAGGGTTTACATTTTCAAGAGGATATATTACAATAAACACATAAAAAGGTGAGACGTATGCAAAAAGAATTTTGGAATTATACAAACTATTTCCTATCGGGTTTTGTACTGATTGTACTCGGAATTATTATCATGATTGGAAGCTTAAATTTATATACCAGTATTGTAAATTTGCTTGTATTTGCCTTTTTACTACTTGGAATTTTTGATCTTTGCAACCTTCTTAAAAATTCAAAAAAATTATCCAAAGAAAAAATAGTACGGGCGATTATTAATATCGTATTTGGTATCATCATGAATGTTTTTAAAAATATTCCCTTATCTATCATTCCAATTTTATTTGCCTTTTATCTATTATTCAATAGTTTGGTAAAGGGAATTAGTGCCTATTTTTTATGGAAGAATAAAGAACATAAGTGGAAAGAAATCTCCTTTTTTATCTTTTTTCTTATAACAGGTATCTTATTTTTATTTTCTCCACTTGGACATTTACCTACTATTTTATCTATTATTGGACTTTATTGTATTTTAATTGGATTAGGAGAATGGGAAAAATTCTTATTAGAAAAATTATCATTTAAAAGAAGAAATCGATCTATTTATATCAGTCTTCCTGCTTTTGTGGATGCTTTTATTCCAAGAAGAATGTTAACCAAAATGAATCATTATTTCAATAATATTAAAGAAGATGTTATTTATGAGATAAAAAAGGAAACAACGATACCAGATTTGGAGATATTTATCCATGTTGCGCCTCATGGATTCAATCAGTTAGGCCATATGGATATTTATTTTGATGGGAAAATTATTTCCTATGGAAACTATGATACTGCCTCTTACCGCATGTTTGATAGCATTGGAGATGGTGTCTTATTTGAAACAACTAAAGAAAAGTATATTCCTTTTTGTATTAAACAAAGCAATAAAACACTTATTGGTTTTGGAATGAAATTAACAGAAAGACAGAAAGAAAAAGTAAGAAAAGAAATTGACCGAATTAAAAAAGATACTTATCTATGGGAAACGAATGCTGCTATAGAACAAAAAGATTCTAAAAAATCAAAATACGAATATATTGACCTATTGTACTTAGAAACAGGTGCAACCACTTATAAATTTAAAAAAGGAGAATTTAAAACTTATTTTGTATTAGGAAGAAACTGTACCTTATTTGCAGATCGAATTGTTGGAAAAAGTGGAACCGATATCTTAAAAATGGTGGGTATTATCACACCCGGAACCTACTTGGATTATTTGGAAACTGAGTTTTCTAAGAAAAATAGTATGGTCATTAGCAGAACGATTTACAATGAACATACGAAGGAAAAAGTATTTCATAATAAAGAAAAATAAGCTTATGTTAAGTCTAGTTGCGTAAGTTCAAACTAAAGTTGGTAGTATGCAACTGCAAATAAACGTATAGTGAAATGGAAAGGAGATGTCATATGGACATAGGAAATAAATTATATGAATTAAGAAAAAATCAGAATCTATCACAAGAAGAAGTTGCCGAGAAATTGAATGTAACGAGACAAACTATATCGAAATGGGAGACCAACCAAAGTACACCAGATTTAGATAAGATTGTACCACTTTGTGAGCTATATGGAATTACAGCCGATTTTCTTTTACAAGGAACAGTCGATAGTAGGGCAAAAGAGACTAATTCGATTGAAAATACATTACGCAAGGAAAAAGCAAAAGTAATTAGTATCAGCGTTTTTTTATATTTTTTATCCATTATTTGGATAATCATATCTGAGGCGTTAGAGGAAACCAACGAAAATGTCCAAGCAGGAGTGTTCTTACTCATATGTGCAGTTGCGACAGTATATTTAATCTATAAATTAATGGGTATGCCAAAAGAAATAAAAGAGAAAGATGAAAAGAAAGTAAGCGCATATAAGGCCATTGATAATATTGTTTCTCTTTTATTCACATTACTATATCTTGTAGTTAGTTTTTCGACATATGCATGGGGAATCACTTGGATTATTTGGATTATTTATGCGCTTGTAATTGAAATCATCCATTCTATCTTAAAAATGAAGGAGAATTCGCATGAAGAATAAAAATTATATGATAGCCAAAATTTCAATTTTAGCTGTTATTGCTGTAGTATTGATAGGAATTCTCGTTTTTCTATTAATTGATGGAACAAGATATCATTGGAAGTGGAATTTTAAGAAAGATCAAATTATGATTTATGAAAAAACATATGCCCCTTTAGAATTAGATCAAATCAATATTGATGTAACATCAACGGATATTACAGTAAAGCCATCACAGGATGATCAAATTCATATCACTATTTATGGAGAAAAAGAGGAAGAGGCTACTAGTAAACTTGAAAACAATCAATTGACAATTATCAAAAATAGTAAAAATCATCTTTGTTTTGGATTTTGTTTTGCAAATAATAATGAAATTATTCTTTCTTTACCAAGTGAGATTGTTACTACTTTAAATTTCAAAACAGCAAGTGGTGATATTTGGATAGGGAATTTCGATCATGTAAGTCTAGATGCTGAAACGAGTAGTGGTGATATAGAATTTGATACAGTAAAACAGGCAAATTTGAAAACACAAAGTGGAGATATGGAAGGTAAGAATATAGAAAATGTAAATGGGGATACTAGTTCTGGAAGTATTCATTTTAGTCGTATCGTAGGTTATACCAATTTAAAAACGAGTTCTGGCGATATTCAATTGAATGACTTTCAAATTTTAAAAAATTCTAATATTGTAACAAGTTCGGGAGATGTTACCGTTTTTCATATTACAGATTGCTACATCAATACCAAAACAAGAAGTGGCGATGTACATATCAAAGAAAACAATCGTTTTTTGGAAATCGAGTTACAAATTGAAACCAGTAGTGGAGATATTGATGTAAGATAAGATATGATCAGAAAAAATATGTAGGATATAGTGGAACTACATATTTTTTTGATATAATGGGTGTGTAAGGGGATATGTTTATGAAAGTACTAAGCTTAACGGAACCATTCGCAACCTTGATAAAAGAAAAAAAGAAATTGGTCGAAACAAGAAGTTGGAAAACCAATTATCGAGGTGAACTTTATATTCATGCCAGTAAAACAAAAATTGCAAAACAAAACGTTGAAAATAGGGAATTAATGTCACTCATTCCAAATACAACATTTTCTTATGGACATATTATTTGTAAATGTAATTTAGTGGACTGCATTTATATGACAAAAGAATATGTAGATGATATGAAAACAAATCATCATCAAGAATATATCTGTGGAGAATATCAGGAGGGAAGGTATGCTTGGATATTAGAAAATGTTGAATTATTAGAACAACCTATTCCAGCAAAGGGTCAACTAAATATTTGGACATTTCCCAATAATTGACTTATGTGCTTTTTTAAATCCTATTTTTAGTGTATAATTGGTTTGGTGAGAAGTATGGATGCTTGGAATCGTTTGGAGTTATTAGTTGGAAAAGATGCATGCAAGAAATTACAATCCAAAACAGTTTTGATTGTTGGACTTGGTGGCGTAGGTGGATATGCAGTGGAAGCTTTGGCGCGTAGCGGAATTGGTACCCTTATTTTAGTAGATTATGATATCATAGAAGAAACCAATATCAACAGACAGCTGATTGCTTTACAGTCTACGATTGGTCATAAAAAAACAGAAATGTGGCAAGCAAGGGTCAAGGAAATTAACCCAAACTGTAAAGTACTACTTAAGGATGTGTTTTTGACAAAAGACAATTTATTAGAGGTAATGCAGGAAAAGATAGACTATATTGTAGATGCTTGTGATACAATTTCAACTAAAATGGAGTTAATTCGTTATTGTGAGAAAAATGATATCAAGATGATTGCCAGTATGGGAATGGGAAACAAATTAGATCCTTCTAAACTATCTATTATAGAAATTACAAAGACCAGTTATGATCCGATTGCTAAAGTGTTGCGGAAAATGATACGAGAAGAAAATATTACAAGAAAAATTATGACTGTTTGTAGTGTAGAACAACCAGTAACATATTCTGAACAGATAGTTGCTTCCAATGCCTTTGTTCCAGCAGTTGCAGGCTTACTATGTGCGAGTTATGTCGTTCAAGATATCGTAGGTGGAAAATGAAAACAATAGATACATATATGAAGCAGGTTATCCAAAAAGGAAAGGGAAATGCGCTTGCGATTGGACCAACAGAAGTAATGATAACTGCTTTTCATGAAAATGATGCAATTTCTATTTGTGATGTATTATCAAAAGAAAATCATAGAGGAGAGAAAAAATCAATATTTCGAAAAAGATCAAAAACTTTCAATTTTAAAAAAATGCGTAAAACATTTCAAAAAAAGAAAAAAGATATCGTGATAGGGGATATCTTAGAACTAGAGCGATATATGAAGACATTTATTCGAGATAGTATTTATATTACCAAGGGAACCATCTATTTATTTATAGAGAATCCTAATTATGATTATGATTTACTGATCAAGCGTTACAAACGATTTGGTGTTGACTGTACATTGGTGTCTGTTCAAGATGGAATGATTTTAGTCATCCAAGTAGGTAATGTGAAAAATCATTATTGGAAAGAAAAGTTTTATTACATTATAGATACGCTAATCGATATTATAGATATCATCGGGGATGCTTTAGTAAGTTAGATTAAATGTGTAACTCAAATTGCACATTTTCTGTTTGTTTAAAGACAGTTTCATGATATTAAATTTGTTATCTGTTCTTTGGCTAAATTCGTAATTTCAATAATGGTTTCTATTGGTATCTTTTTTTCCAACATTTTCTTTGCAGTTTCTAATTTTCCCTGTTTCATGCCAATATCAATACCTTCATTCTTCCCTTCATCATAAGAAATGTGTTTTTCGGTATTCAAAATCATTTCTGCATCTTCTTCTGGGGTAATCCAACTGGTAAAGGCATCCCTATCATTCAATTCTTCTACTTTTTTTGTATATTCTTCCATATATTTGTCTCCTTTCGCTATTTGATTGAGTGAATTTCTATCAAGTCCTAACATGATGAGATATTTATATTCTTCTATCTTCTCTTTGTTTTTAGAATACCAAAAATCAGTTATCCTGTCCATATTGTACTCTATGATTTTCATATTTTCTATATACAAATAGCCATCTTCATCCATCACATAATAGGTTCTTTTTTCTAATTCGTCTTTTTTCCCATAGGATAAATCAATATGTACAAATTCACTTGTCAAATCAAATTCTTTCCCTTTTCTTGTATTTTTGGAATATAGATTGGTAAAGAAACAGAAATTCCGAATATGCAGATAAGCTTTATGACTTTGATTTAACTCAATATGATTGTATTTATTTTTTGTCTTTACTAATAAGTCTATTGTTTTCTTTCGTTCCCCCACATCACTTACAGAGAGTTCATTCTGTAGAAACTGGATTTCATCTATTTCTATTTTTAAAATATGTTCTAAGAATGTTTTTAACATATGGGGGTTATTCTCATCACATAGAACTGTTTTAAATACGATGTCATAACATCCATTATAAAACTTTTTCAAATGATCACCTCACTATTAACATAGTAAGTCTTTTCTTCATTTCCTTTTTTTCTTTCCATAATTTCCCATAAAATTATCAAATTATAAACACAATTTTTTTTTAAAATGAAATCATCGGAGGTGATAAGAGAAAGAAAATAAAAAGATAATAAAAACAATATAATACACTCCTAAAACGATAAACCAAGAAGGAAGGTGAGAAATGGTATTCAATTCATGATATACTATGGATGAGGTGATATATATGTATAAAATTTGTTTGGTGGAAGATGAAGAAGATTTAAATCATTTGATTACAACTTATCTCAAGAAAGAAGGATATGAAGTTGTATCATTCACAAAAGGAGTAGATGCACTAGAGTATTTAAAAACAGGAGAAGTACATTTATGGATTTTAGATATTATGCTCAAAGATTCTGTAAGTGGGTATGATATCATCAAAGAAATTCGCACAACGAATCAAAGTGTTCCAGTTATATTTACTTCCGCAAGAGATCAAGATTTGGATAAAATTATCGGCTTAGAATTAGGCAGTGATGACTATATCACCAAACCTTATTCACCAAAAGAACTCATATTACGCGTTAACAATATGATGAAGCGCGTATATGCTACTTATTCCAAGAAGATTAAGTATGAAAATTATGAAATTGATTTGGATAAGAGATTGGTGTATGAACAAGATAAGGAAATTGTGTTAACCAGTTTAGAGTATGATTTGTTATTGCTGTTTTTAGAAAATAGAAATCAATCTTTTAGTAGAGACACAATATTGAAAAAAGTATGGGGAGAAGATTATTTTGGTAGTGATCGAGTGGTCGATGATTTGGTAAGAAGATTGCGAAAAAAAATGAAAACATTACACATCAATACCATTTATGGATTTGGATATCGTTTGATATGAAACCATTAAAAGAAACTGTATATAGACAACTATTAACCATTGCGTTTCTCATTATTCTTATCATTGCAATCTTCCTAGGCATTTTATTACCTAAGATGTTACTTCCTGCATATGAAAAAAGTATCTACGAATATTTAAGACAACCCCTAGATTTGATTGATTATGAAATCAATGAGAGTGAATTAGAGACCGAAGTTGCATATCTCTATATGAAAGAAAACTCAAAAATTGTTTCGTCTGAAAACTTAAGCCAAATTATTCCATTAGAAACCAAACAAATTTTAGAAAAAATTACAGATTCATATGGCAAATTTAAATATCGAGGAATTACTTACTATTACAACACAGTTGATACCACCTATGTTACTAAAATTGCTTTAACCAATGATTCTTATATCAAAAATATGAGAAAAGATATTTTGTATAATATATTTCCTATTATATTTATTGTATTAATTTTAATTGTGGGACTACTTGTCGGTTGGGCAAGAAGACTGGTTCTAAAAATTGAACATTTGAAGGAAAAAATTGATAATCTAGATAATGAAAATTATGTAGATCACTACCATTACTATATGGATGATGAACTGAAAGTATTATCGGATGCGATTGATCAAATGAAGCAAAATTTAAAAGAACAAGAGGAATATAAAAATACAATGTATCAAAATATATCACACGACTTTAAGACACCTATTACAGTCATAAAGTCTTATTTAGAAGCTTTAGAGGATCATATGGTGGAGGTAGAAGAGGCATACCCAATTATCAAAGAACAAGTTGGTAAATTGGAAACAAAAGTACACTCCTTACTATACTTAAATAAATTGAATTATATCAAAGATTTAAAAGTGCAACCGGAAAAAAAGGTTGACTTAAAACCAATTTTAAATACTTCTTTCGAAAAATTCAAATATCATAGACCAGATATTACTTGGAAAATTCAGATTTATGATAAAACGACCATTTACCGTGGTTCAGAAGATATGTGGGAAGCAATTATCGATAATTTGCTTAATAATTTTATCCGTTATGCGAAATCAGTGATTCGAATTACAATTAAGAATCACAAAATCACATTCTACAATGATGGACCAAATTTTGATCCAAATGTATTAAATGATATTTTCACTCCTTATAAGAAGGGTATCAATGGACAATTTGGATTAGGATTATCGATTGTAAAACAAACAATCTCCTTATTCGGTTATGAAATAACCGTTAAAAATGAAAGAAAAGGTGTCAGCTTTATGATAAAATAAAAGGGTTTTGTACTACGGTATAAGGCTCTTTTTTTTAAAATCAAATCAGTTTTCTTGAATAAAAGGAAAGGATATGATACTATAAAATAGAATAAGATAATTATAATAATGAGGAGTTGATTCTATGAAAAAAGGATTTGCAGTATCTGCTATTTTGTATACAATGTTATTATTATTCCTAGTATTGTTAGTAGGAATTTTAAATAACCTTCAAAATAAAAAAACAGTATTAGATCAATTAAAAACAGAAGTAATATCCTCACAAGTGAAAACCAGTGTACCGGTTATAAGGGTCAAGGTAAGTAACAAAACTGCATTATTTGACATAAGCGATGATTTTGGAATTATTGGATACTTTGTTGGTACAACGAAAAAAATCCCAGAAGAGGAAGAGTGGATTAATTTAAATGAAGATTTGGAAACAACAATAGAATGGAAAGCACCTGGAATAGGAAGCTATTATATCTATGCGAGAAATATACTAGGTCGAGTTTCCATGAAAGAATATACTATAAAGACTTTTTGTCCTTATGATGTTGGAGATGTATGGAGTTATTCTTATAAGAATGATGCCGAAGAATTTGTGGTTCCATGTGCTGCAACGTATAAATTAGAGGCTTGGGGAGCTGGGAACGGTATTAAAGGTGGTGGATATACGACAGGAGAAGCTAGTTTAGATAAAGATAGTAGCTTGTATATTTATGTTGGGGGAAGTTTAAAACCATTTAATGGAGGTGGAACAGGAAGTTATCCTGGCTCTGGGGCAACTGATATTCGAGTAATACCTGCAACAGATGGTTCTTGGTATGACACAAATCATACATCTTGGGAACAGGACGCAAGTCTTTTATCAAGATTAATTACTTCTGGAGGAGCAGGTGGAAAATCCTATTTTAATGATCCTAGAGGAAGAACTTCAAATAATAGATATACAGGGGGATATTCTTGGTCGAATGGACAAAAAACTGTTACAAATGATTCTGCTGCTGCATTAGGTGATACATCTGTTAATTCCACCTTTGGATTGGGAGTATCGGGAAGTTCATACGAAATTAATTATAGTTTAACTTCATATGAACAATGGGTAACTCCTGCAGGTGGAGGCGGATGGAATGGCGGATATGGAACTAATTTTCTATCGAAATCTGGCTATTCAACCTATAATGAAGGAAATATGCAAGGAGAGGGAACATCAGTATCCAATTATACAAGTATCAAAGTTCCGCTTGGAGCAACAGGAGGCACAAATCATATACAAACAACGTATGGCAAATATACATTGACAAATACCCAATCGTTATCTGGTAGTGAAAAAATGCCTACTCAAGATGGTGGTTCAACTATGACAGGAAACTTATCAGATGGATTTGTTAAAATTACATTGGTTTCATTTGAGTAATAAAATAGATTTTTCTATCATTTGGAATCAGATTTTCGAAAAAGAATGATTATATTCTTTTTTTTTGCTACGAATGCATGTATAATATATTTAGAATAGGGTGATGACATGAAAGGCATAAAATTAGTACAAAACAAAGAAATGTCAAAAGATCGCTTTACAATTTACAATAAACCAAAAAATATATACATTCCTCTTATTGTGGGAAATGATATTGATATTACGATTTTGGTAAAAAAAGGGGATTATGTTTGTAAGGGTGAGGTCGTAGCAAGAAGGAAAGGATTTCTTACAATTCCATTACATTCTAGTATCAGTGGAACAGTTGTTGGATTTGAAGAACAGCTACATCATAGTGGAAAGTATGTAAAGTGCATTAAAATCGAAAATGATTTTAAAGAACGTACTATCGAAAAACAAGAAGAAAAACCAATTTCTAAATATTCTAAACAAGAATTTATAGAGATTATAAAAAATGCGGGAATCATTGGAATGGGTGGGGCAGGCTTTCCCACCTATATTAAATATCAAACAGAACAAAATATCAAAACTCTGATTGTCAATGCAGTAGAGTGTGAGCCTTATATTACAGCTGACTATACAATAGGTATACAAAAGGCAGAAGAAATTTTAGAAACAATTGATGCAATATTAGAAATTAATCGAATTCAAAATGCTGTAATTGCGATCAAAAAAAATAATAGTAAATTGTTGCAGGCCTTTCAAACAAGGATTGGGACTTATGTTAATATTAAAATTGTAGAAGTACCGAATCTATACCCAATAGGTTGGGAAAAAGCATTGGTACAATTTATAACTAGAAACACTTATGATAAACTTCCAATTGAAATTGGAATTGTTGTAAATAATATATCTACTATATATGCAATTTATCAGGCATTAAAAAAAGGAGTTCCTTTAACCGAACGGATTGTAACAATTACAGGAGAGATGTTAAAACAACCAACCAATGTACTCGTTAAAATCGGAACGCCTATTCATGAAGTAATTGAAGCAATTGGCGGAATGAAACGTACCAAAGATATTTTATGTATCGCAGGAGGTCCCATGATGGGCATTACGTTACCAAATGATAATGTGATTGTTACTGCAGATATGAATGCAATTGTTATTTTAAAAGAAAAAGAGGATTTTTTAGAACAAACCTGTATGCGTTGTGGAAAATGTGTAGAAGTTTGTCCATCTAGAATTGAACCAGTATTAATTAAAGATTCATACGAAAACAAAGAAGCATTATTAAAGTTACAAGTAAATAAATGTGTAGAATGTGGTTTATGTTCTTATATTTGCCCCGCTAAAATAAAGGTAAGAGAGTACGTAAAAAAAGCCAAAGAAACATTGAGAAAGGATGAATAAAATGAAAGCGTATCATAGTCAAATTGGGCCATTTCAAAGAAGTAAAAATAAAACATCCTCTATGATGTTTCATGTGGTACTTGCACTCTTACCTATTATAATATTTAGTTTTTATAAAAATGGAATTGTTCCATATATACATCATAATGTAGGAATATTTGGTATGTTTTATCCATTATTATTTATTGCAATCCCACCTGTCATTACATTTACAACAGAATGGGTTGGAGCATATTTTTTTCTTCGTAAAAAAAGTGATAATTTAAAAGAATATATGAAAAACTCCTATGCGATTTTACCAGGATTATTTTTGGCTCTTATACTTCCAATTCATACACCGATTTCCATTCTAATACTAGGTTCAATCATTGCAACTGTAATTGGTAAACTTGTTTATGGAGGTTTTGGTAATAATATTTTTAATCCTGCTTTAGTAGGACGTTTATTTGTTATCACTGCTTATGCAGGTGTGATTGCAAGTCATGGTGGTTATTTGAATCCCTATGAAGTAGATACTATTAGTAAGGCAACACCACTTTCAAATGCGTTAAGCATAGAAGGAATCGGCACTTACGAAATCTTAGTAAAACCATATGGAAGTTTATGGAATTTCTTTATAGGAATGATTCCTGGAACAGTTGGAGAAACGAGTGCATTATTATGTATCGTTGGCTTTCTTTATCTTACATGGAAACGGGTCATTAAATGGAGAATTCCTGTCTTCTATATTGGAACAGTCTTTTTCTTAACCACAGTAATTGGGCTTAGTAATGGACTTTCCATCTGGTATCCAATTTTTCAAATTTTAAGTGGTGGTCTTTTCTTTGGTGCTATTTTTATGGCAACAGATCCTGTTACTTCACCAGTGACCAAAAATGGACAAATTATTTATGGAACTGGGTTAGGTATTTTGACAGTTATTTTCCGTTATTTGACATCTTATCCAGAAGGTGTGTTAACGAGTATTTTAACAATGAATATGCTTGTATTCATTGTAGATAGACTTGGTATGCAATGCAAAAAAAGAGAAAATGGGTTAATTACGATTGCTGTAATTCTTATTTTATTTGGAATAGTAGTATATACGATAAATACTCGTTATACCAACAGTGGGGAAACAGTAGACCCAAACTTTGTATTATTGGAAGAAAGACAAATAGGAAATCAAGTTATTTATACAGTTTCTGAAAAAGGAAACGGAGGACCTATTGCTTGCGAGGTTACAATTAGAGATGGTAACATTATAAAACTACAAGTATTAGAACATAATGAAACACCAAATTATTATGCGTTAGTAGAAAAAGAAGATTATATTAATATACTGATGAAAGAACAGAAAAAATTACCAGAGTTAGATACTGTTAGTGGAGCAACCATTTCATCCAATGCACTAAAAAAATTAGTGATTAATACATTACAAGAATATGAGGAACATTATGAAAAATAAAAAATTACAAGGAATACTAGCACTTACCATTACAACATTTATCTGTACATCAATTTTATATTTAGTAATGACTTTTATTGGGGGTTAAAGATGGCAATCGAGAAATTTTATTATGATATATTGCATATTTATCCAAATCAATTATCAGAAAAAGAAATTATAAAAATAATAGAACAAACAATTGAAATGCAAATGAAGCCAATTAAAGCTGTTTCTGATACTATGGAGGGATTATGCAAAGTAGCTAGTTATAATATTGGAGAACAATTAAAACAATGTGGTATTAATATTCAATATTTGAATACAAAAGTTATATTGGGTTGTTTTGAACATGTTGCTATCATCGTAGATTATAAAATAAATGATGTAATAAATTATATTTTGGTAGATACAACGTTTGAACAATTTATCCCAAAGAAATTTAGTGAAAGAAATTCTGCATTATATGAGTGGCCTAGTGAAATTTTAGAAAATAGAAATCCAAAACTTTATAGAAATCTAATTACCAAAGGATATTCTAAAGTAAAACCTAAAGATTATGAGGATTATTTAAAAAGTTTTTCTACTGATTATCAAGTAGGGGAGAATATATTATTAGGCATGGTATTAAAGGAACAAAAGAGAAAGTAGGAATTAATAGTATGAAAACAATTCAAAATGGAATTATAAAAGAAAACCCAGTCTTTGTTTTGTTATTAGGCTTGTGTTCTACACTTGCAATTACAACAAAGTTTGAAAATGCCTATTTAATGGGAATCTGTGTAACCATTGTATTAATCGTTTCCAATCTGATTGTATCTTGCATTCGAAAATGGATTCCAGAGAGTGTAAAAACACCTGTTTATATTTTAATTATCGCAACACTAGTTACCATAATGGAATTGTTATTGCATTCTTATGCAAGGGATGTTTATCAAGTCTTTGGAATTTATCTTCCTTTGATTGTAGTGAATTGTATTATCTTAGGAAGAGCATTAGCAGTAGCCTCAAAAACATCTGTATGTAAAAGCATATTGGATGGCTTTGGAATTGGTCTAGGTTATACAATTGCTTTAATGATTATCGCGTGCATTCGGGAAGTACTAGGAAGTAATACGATTACATTTATGGATTCTATTAGTACCATAACAGGATATCGGGCAATTTATCGTGTTTTTCCAGAAAATGAGCTGATTCCAATATCTTTTCTAATTTCACCTGCTGGCGCTTTTCTCACTTTAGGATTATTAATGGCAATATTTAACGCTATACGTAAAGGAGGAAAACATGAATCTCATTAATCTATTTATCATGAGTATTTTAACAGAAAATATCGTACTGATGAAATTTTTAGGTATTTGTCCTTTTATTGGAACTTCTAGCAAAGAAAAAAGTGCACTTGGAATGGGTGTTTCTGTAACCATTGTTATTACATTGTCCTCCATCATTACTTATCTTTTATATTATTACATATTAGTACCAACAGATACTACATATTTAAAAACCTTATCATTTGTATTAGTTGTTGCTTGCATGGTACAGCTAATAGAAATGTTAATCAAAAGAAGAAATCCCAAGCTATATCATAGTCTAGGAATCTATTTACCACTAATTACGACTAATTGTGCAGTATTAGGTGTTTTATTACTTAATATTACGAACCAATATTCTTTTTTAGAAATGTTAACCTTTAGTATAGGATCTAGTTTAGGCTTTACACTTGTTATTTATATTTTTTCTACCATTCGTGAGGCATTGGAAAGAAGAAATGTTCCCAACAGCTTTAAAGGATATCCAATTGCGCTCATTACTGCATCTATTATGGCACTTTTATTCTCAAGGTATTTGATTGTATGATCGCATATATGATAATAGGGACTCTTATTTTCTTGTATTTATTTCTTGCCAGAAAGAATAAATGTCATGGATGTATGTTATGTGAAAAATGTAAGGAGAAAAAAGAATGATAGGAATTTTAATTATGACTATACTCGCTTTTGTTTTAGGAATTTTATTGGTAATCATTGCTGATAAAACAGAAAAGCAAGATTATTTAAAATACTTACCAAGCTACAATTGTGGCGTTTGTGGCTTTGGTAGTTGTAAAGGTATGAGTGATGCAATGGAGAAGGATATAGAAAGTTATAAAAAGTGTAAATTGTTAAAAGGTGAAGCATTAAAGAAAATAGAAGAACTGGTAGAATCACAAAAATAAATAGTTCTCTTTTGAAAATTCTTAACATAAAGTTAGAATGATGTTATACTAAAATTTGTATTGAAGTGAGGAGAAAAAATAATGTATAAAAATCAAAAAATACTAATATTAGGCATGGCTCGAAGTGGCTATGAAGTTGCAAAACTATTATCCAATTACCAAAATGATATTATTGTGACAGATGGAAAACCACAAGACGAAATTCAAGTACAAGAATTAAAAGAATTACATATTCCTGTTATTATAACTGACAAACAAGAAGAATTATTAAACGATAGTTTTGATGTGGTAATAAAGAATCCTGGAATTAAATATACGCATCCATGTATTTTAAAAGCAAAAGAATTAGGGATTCCAGTTGTAAATGAATTAGAGGTATCATATTCTTTTTTGCCTAGTGATATTCAAATAATAGGAGTAACTGGTTCTAATGGAAAAACAACAACAGTTACACTAATTTATGAAATATTGAAAAATGCAATAGGGCATGTTCATTTATGTGGAAATATTGGAAAACCTTTTGCTAGCATTATTCCAGAAATTCAAAAGAAAGATATCCTTGTAGTTGAGATATCAGATCATCAATTATGTGATATGTATGATTTTAAGACCAATATAAGTGTTCTCACAAATATAAGTGATGCACATACAGATTTTCATGATTCTCATTCTCGATATGTAGAAATGAAAAAAAGAATCTTTAACCATCATACAAAAGAGGATTTTGGAATTATTAATTTTGATAATAAGGAATCAATAGATGCGACAAAGGATATCATGACAAATAAACTATATTTTTCTAGTACAAAAGAACAATTATGTTATTTGAAAGATGGTAAAATCTATTATGATGGGAAAGAATTCATTTCTATTCATGAAATTCGTCTGAAAGGGAATCACAATTATGAAAATATTATGGCATCTATTATAGTGGCAAAAATATTGAATGTAAGTGCTGAAAAAATAAGGGAAGTATTAAAAACTTTTAAAGGAGTAGAACATCGAATTGAATATGTTACAACGATTCACAAGCGTGAGATATATAATGATTCTAAATCAACCAACAATGTCGCAACAATGACAGCTTTGAAATCATTTCAAAAACCAATTAGATTATTGTTAGGTGGATTAGATCGAAATCAGAATTTTGAAGAATTATATCCTTATATGCAATATGTAAAAAAGGTATATTGTTTTGGTGAAACTAAGGAAAAAATAAATCAGTTTTGTATTCAAAAAAATATAAATTGTGCAGTGTTTGAAACATTAAAAGAAGCAACTATTAAGTCATATCAAGAATCAGAAAAGGAAGAAGTTATTTTGTTATCTCCTGCCTGTGCTTCTTGGGACCAGTATCAATGTTTTGAAGATAGAGGAAACGAATTTAAGTCAATTATATTAGATATGGAAAAGGAATATCAATAGCACTACCTAATTTCATTTGACAAATTAAGATGATAGACTATGATATTCTATCAAGAATGGGGATTTTGCTTATGAATATAATAGATAGAAAATTAGATCTTTATCAATATTTATACCAAAAGAGGATAAAACATAATCAGCAAGTTCGAGCCTATATTTTAGCACATAAAAATGATACAGAAAATTCAAAAATAGAGATGTTACAAAGGTTGTATGTTCACTACTCTAATTCTAAAAGTAAAAGTGAATATTTATCTAGGATGATATTATTTTATCAGGAAGAGAGAAGACAACTATTAGACTATATTTGGAAAAAGGAACCTTGGCTTTTAGATCTTCCCGTATGTTATTTGGGTAATTTATTAAATCGCATGGAGGAACAATATAATTTTTCGCAGGAAGAATTAGAGAATCTGATACAAGGGGAAAATATTATAAAAGCAGTTTACAAAAAAAATATAGGAACTTCAAAATAATAAAATAAATTTTAAGTGAATTGAACAGAATAAGTTCAATTTTTTTTACTTTTTAAAGTAGATGAATTCGTAGTAAAAATTGAAAATTTCTAAATTATTAATTTTAGAATAAAAAAATACTATGCATTGCCATAGTATTGAGAGTATATCTTTATAAGATAGACTAGTGGCTACGCCACTAAGTCTTCATCATAATAAGGTATAGTATTACTCTTATTATGTAGCATATTAATTTATTAAGGATTCAATAATTATATTAAATTATTTCTTTAATAGTCCTTTTTGAGATTCTAGTGGAAAGAAACAATTATTAATACCAATTTCATAATAAGAATGAACTAGACTAGTAGCTCCATTTTGATAATTCATTCTTTGTCTACTTACACCTAATAAAGTACTTAATTCTTCGTCAGTATAACTATCATAACATACACTAACTAAATTATCCAATAAAGACACATCTCCAATTGATAACACTTCTCTTAATTTTTTTATTTTCTCAAACATATCAGGATCTAAATCTTGCATTAGTCTTCCTTTTTGTAATAAGATTTCTTTAGAATTATCATCTCCAGCCTTTGGTGGAAATTCGTTTCTAAAGGCTAAATGATTATGATACTCTTCCTCATTTAAAAATACATGTAATTTTCCTTTTTCGGAACCATTAAAAATTCCAGCATATCTTCTATAAGGATAAGCCTGTTTTTCTTCATTATATTTTCCTTTTCTTATATCATGCCGAAGAAAACCATTTAACCAATCCCAAGGTCTTACATCTATTACCTCATAGTTTTCTCTAGATACAATTTCAAGAGAAAACATACTTCCATCTCTTAATATTTTCAAAATTACATTTCCTTTTTCAGGAACTTCACAATTTATTAAAGGACAACAAGGACAAGATACTCCAAACTCAGAATTTGCTGAACTTCCTATTAAAAATTCTCCTGATAATTTTACATTATCTTGTTTTTGCACCTGAAAAGAAATTTTACTAGACCATTGACCAAATAAAGCGTTATCACCTTCTATATCTACAAAGCCTGATATTTTGGCAATGTTAAAATTTGCATCTAATACACTATTATTATAATTTGCGGACATTATAACTTTACCATTACCAAAGTGTAATTCTCCAACTTCATTCATAGACTTATCAAATATTTTCATTTTTGAAAATTGATTGATATCACTTCCATTTTCTAAAGTAAGACCAAAAGTATTTAAAAATATTCTAGCAGCACATGTGTTTTGTTCAAGAGTCAAATATTTTTCACCCATTTTACGAAACCTCCCTCATAATACCGAATATTATAGCACATAAATTTAACATTTTTATACAAAAAATTACGTAAAGAGAATGATTACTCATAATTATTCCTTTTGATTCAATTGAAAAGAAAAATAAAATATGATATACTTTATAGCGATGAAGGTGATAAGATGAAACTAGATATGATAATAGATTCCATTAAAAAAATAATTGCATTTATAAAGCAATATTTTAAGACAAATATTCTTTTTATGGCATTTGTAATTTCTTCTGTGATAAATGCTTGTATTTTACGCTTTGTGACAGTAAAAAACTATTTTGATATCAGACCAGTAATCGCTGATTTGGCAATTGTCTTGATTGTTGGTGCATTTGGTTATTTTATCAAACCAAAGCATCAATTTCGTTACTATTTAACATGGTCTATTATATTTACACTCATTTGTTTAATTAATTCTATTTATTATACCAACTTTTTATCTTATGCATCATTCTCATTATTAGAAACTTTAACACAGGTATTTAGTGGAATCACTGGGGCTGTAACAGAAAATATAATGGAGCTTAAAGATTTTTGTTACATATGGCAAATAATTGTAATCATTTTTGTACATAGAAAGCTAAAAAAACGTGAATACTATGAATATGTTGCAACGATTGAAATTGGTAAAGTACGTGCCTTAAATACGATGGTTGCAGGCCTCATTTTTATTGGTATGTTTATTTCTACTTTAACCTCTACAGATATTAGTAGATTAGATAAACAATGGAATCGTGAATATATCGTGATGCGATTTGGTATCTATACATATCAAGTAAATGATTTGGTTGCAACTCTAAAAGCACAAATCAATCCATTATTTGGTTATGATGAGCATGCAAAAGCCTTCCGTGAATTTTATGAGACAAAAGATAACACACATAAAACAAACGAGTATACCGATGTATTAAAAGGTATGAATGTAATTGCCATTCATGCAGAAAGTATGCAACAATTTGTATTAGATACAGAGTTTAATGGAGAACCAGTCGCACCTAATTTAAAACGACTTGCCAGTGAGGGATTATATTTTTCTAACTTCTATGCACAAGAAAGTGTAGGAACGAGTAGTGATAGTGAATTTACTTTTAATACTTCTTTAATGCCTGCAAGTAGTGGGACGGTCTTTGTAAGTTATTTTGATAGAGAGTATGTAACAATTCCAAAACTTTTAAAAGAACAAGGTTATTATACATTTAGTATGCATGGAAACAATGGATCTTTCTGGAATCGTTTAAGTGCACATCAAAGTTTAGGATACGATAAATTCTATAATTATAAAAATGATTTTGAAATAGATGAAACGATAGGTCTAGGATTAACTGATAAATCTTTCTTTAGACAAGCAGTTCCATATATTAAAGAGATTAGCGAACAAAATAAAAATTTTTATGGCGTATTAATTATGCTTACAAATCATACACCATTTTCTGATATTACAGGACATACTGATTATGAGGTCAATTATAAATATCAAATGTTAGATGAAGAAACAGGTGAAATGAAAGAGATGGTTGCTCCTTATATGGAAGGAACCAAACTAGGAAATTATTTTAAATCCTATCATTATGCTGATGAGGCTTTAGGACAATTATTAGATGATTTAGATGCGGAAGGACTGTTAGAAAATACAGCAATTGTCATTTATGGGGATCATGATGCAAAATTAAAGACATCAGAGTATAAACGTTTTTATAATTATGTTCCAGAAACAAATAGTTTACTTCCTTCTGATGATCCTGCTTATGTAAATGTAGACTACTATACTTATGAATTAAATCGTAAAGTACCATTCATTATTTGGACAAAAAATAAAAACTTACAAGGAGAAATTACAAAAGTAATGGGAATGTATGATGTCTTACCAACTCTAGGAAATATGATGGGATTTTCAAGCAATTATGCCTTAGGTCATGATATATTTAGTGTAGATGAAAATGTCGTTGTTTTTCCAGATGGCAATTGGTTGACGGATAAAATGTACTATAATCAAAGCAATGATACTGGAAAGTTACTCAATCCAGATGATACTGTAAGTGTAGAATATATAGAAAAATATACGGAAATTGCAGATCAAACTATTTCAATTTCTGATTCTATTATTGTATACGATTTAATCAGAAAAACGAAAGAAGCGCAAGAATTACTAGGACAGGAGTAGACATATGAAAAAAGAAAAGGTAAAAAAAAGAAGATTCAAAACATGGCCTATTATTATTGTATTAGTATTAATTTGTTTTATCATTTTGTTACTGTGTTTAAAAGATATATATCAGAGTTTAAAATCAGGATCAGCATCACAGGTAGAAATTCTATACACAATTGAAAATTATGGTTACACATTAAATGAAAATGATTCTGAATATGTGGAAAAAAAATTCAAGGAATTAAAAAAGGAACTAGAGCATGAAACACCAGATGAAGAAATCTATGCTTCTTTGATGAGTCAGATCTTTGTAGCGGATTTTTATTCTTTAAAACAGGCAATTAATAAAAATGATATTGGCGGAACACAATTTGTATATGATGCTTATCAGCAGGATTTTGTACAATCTGCTAAAACGAGTGTATATGCTTATATTGAAAACAATATCTATGGAACACGTAAACAAGAGTTACCAATGGTAAGTGAAGTTGAAGTAACTAGTATAGAGCATACGGAATATGATGGAAATACAATTTCAGATGATGAAGCTTATGAAGTAGACTTATTTCTTACATACGAAGAAGATCTGAATTATCCAACCCATGTTACTTTAATTTTAGCACATATAAATAACAAACTACAGATTGTAAAAATGCAATAAGAGATTGATTTCTCTTTTTTCTTGTAATATTTTTAAAATCCCTTCATATAGTGAAATAGATAGTACTAGGAGGGAAATAAATGATTAATAAAAAAAATTTGTGGTTTTTAACTTTGTTCAGTTTGATATTAGTGCTTAGTGTATATTATATTACAATGCCATCTGAATTACTGCTAACCAGTAATGGCAATTATATTGATACTAATAATAAAGAAGAGACAGAACCAACTGTTGTGATAGAAGAAAGCGAACTTATAACCGCACTTCGTGTTTCATCCGATGAAGAATTAATGCAAGAATTGGATGCATTAAAAGAAGTATTAACTAACACAGAATCCTCTGTAGACGAAAAAAATACAGCCTTTGAAAAGATGAAAATTTTAAATATCAACAAAGGAGAAGAAACAAAATTAGAAACAAAATTATTAGATGAAATGCAATTAAAAACATTTGTTAAAATAGATGGCGATCAAATCAAAGTCGTTGTTGATAGTAAAGAGCATGATACGACTGTTGCCAATAATATTATGCGAAGTGTTCAAAGTAATTTCGATAAAAAAATGTATATTACAGTACAATTTAAAGGATAGAAATGCTATTCTTTTTTCTTTTTGGGCGAATAACTTCACGTGAAGTTATTAGTTACATAGAATAATATGAGTAAACATAAAACCACCCAGCTTAGGAAGTGAGGGAAAGTATGAGTAAAAGTATTTTAACCAAAAGAGAAAAAGAAGTATTTGAATTATTAATCGTAAATCAAACAACTGCTGAAATCGCAGAGAAGTTAGGTATTAGTGAGAAGACTGTAAGAAATCATATATCCAATGCAATGCAGAAATTAGGCGTAAAAGGTAGAGCAAGTGCTGTTGTAGAACTTTTAAAACTTGGAGAATTAACATTTTAAAAAATCGCATGAAAGTGCGTTTTTTTTCATACATTTAAATAGAGGTGAATTCATGGTAAAACGTATTTGTCAAAAAAAGATTATTTTATCATCAGCAGTATTATTTGCTTTACTTCTTTTGTATCTCATTCCCAAACAACAATTGAACCAATTAGAGCATATTCCAACAAAAATAGAATATGTAGATCAAATGGCAGAAAAATCAACCATATATTTATTGGATCCAAATGATATGGTTGCACGTACAAAAGTTGTAATGGATGCAGATGCTGATATTGAAACGAAGGCGAGAAATTTACTCAATATTTTAATTCAAAATGGGGAAGGTGAGAGTAAAGTTCCAAGTGGGTTTCGTGCGGTTATTCCAAGTGATACAAAGGTACTTAGCATTCACTATGAAAATAATTTAATCAAAGTTGATTTTTCCAAAGATATTTTAGAAATGAAAAAAGAAAATGAAGAAAAGGTAATTGAAGCAATAGTGTATACATTAACCAGTATAGAGGATGTAAAGCAGGTAATTATTTATGTAGAAGGTGATATCTTAACGAAATTACCACATACAGGGATTAATTTACCAAGCACTTTGGATCGTAGTTATGGAATTAACAAAGAATATGATTTACAATCTTATAAAGATGTGAACCAAGTAACCGTTTACTATATTGGAAAATATAACGACGAAACATATTATGTACCTGTTACAAAATATTTAAATGATGATCGTGAAAAAATCAAAATTATTGTAGATGAACTTGCAAGCTCTAAATTATATACGACCAATTTAATGAGTTACCTAAATAGTAATACCAAACTACTTGCAACGGAACAAGAAGTAGATTCCTTATTCTTAACATTCAATTCTTATATTTTTAATGATATGAATGAGCGAAATATATTAGAGGAAGTCATTTATACGATCAGTTTATCAGTAGGGGATAACTATGATGTAAGAGAGGTTGTTTTTAATGTAGAAGACCAAGAAATTTATAAAAGTGTAATTAAAACTATTGAATAAAAAAATATTTTATTATATAATGAGTATGTTCTTGAAAGAACATATTTGTCCTGGTAGCTCAGCTGGATAGAGCAATGCCCTTCTAAGGCATCGGTCGGGGGTTCGAATCTCTCCCAGGACACCATGAAGATATAATACGAACCTATTAAAGGTTCGTTTTAATATATTTTGAAAGTGAGATATAAAATGATAAAAATTAATAATTTAGAATACAATAAATTTGAAATAAAGATTTCATGGGGAAATTTTTCAGTTAGCTCATATGGACATAAAAGGAATGGAATTGCTCCATTTATTACATTTCATATCAATAATATATTTATTGGATTAGAATTTAATTTTTCAAAGGAAATGTTTGAAAATACCAAAATAGGAACTAAAGCGGATATGAAAAAATATATAAGTGATATTACATTTGAAGATGAAAAGGGATGGATATCAATTAACGATGGACAATATGATTGTAATATAACAAGAATAAATGATAAAAAATTCCATATTACCTTTCATATTATTGCTTATGATCTTGATGATAAATATGACATATTTATAGATGATAACATTGATATATTATAAAAATTCATTTGGTTTTAAGCATTACTTATAGGTTAAATGTATTCAAAAAATATAAAATTCGGTATTTACTTAAAATAATTGAGGATATTTCATTCAAGTTAATTAAGTGTCCTTTTTTTAATTATTGTCATAACAATAAGAAAGAATAAAATATTAGAGTAAGTTCTAAATGCTTTTTATGATGTATAATTTGTTATCTCATATTTGCGACAAATCGAAATAAATCATTCACGTAAATGATAGCTATTATAACTCTGAAATTCCGTTTTCCATATAATATAGTAAAGAAATGTTAATTTCTTTAAAGGAGGAGAAGCATGGAGGTTTTAGAACAGGCGAAAGTAACGAGTCCATATGGAAATCGCGAAGGTGGCTTTCATAGAGGAATTGACCTAATTTCCAATGTAGGTAACCGCGAAGTGCGAGCAAATTCAAAAGGAAAAATAATTAAAGTAATCAACCAATATCCCGATGACGAAATTATCAATCCAACGACAGATCCATCAATGCAAAAATGGGGTGGAAATCGTATATGGATAGAACATAATGATGGATATCAATCTAGGTACAATCACTTAAAATATAATTCCATTACTGTAAAAGAGGGAGATATAGTAGAAGAAGGACAAGTATTTGCAATAGAAGGCGAAAGTGGATATGCAACTGGTGTTCATTTGGATTTTGAAGTACAAAAGGATGGCAAATTCATTGATCCAACTTTGTATGCATTAGGTAAGGCAAAATTGCCAGAGTATAATGCACCATCAGAAACACAATATGTAAATCTACCATCTACCAATAATGGGGAAAATATCACAAGTTGGAGGGTCTATCCATTAGACAAACCAGCACGATATGGAACCAACTTTGATAATTCCATTGGGAGATTAAATTCATCTAAATTTAACGGTATTACCTATGAACTAAAGGGTTATACTAAATGGAATACACCTATTATTGAGACAAGAGATTTTGGAACTGTTCATTTAGCACTAGTGGGAATCGGAACAATTACAGATACACCACAATTTGAAGTATACAAAAAATCATAAAATGAAACTGTTAGTAGGAATACTAGCAGTTTTTAAATTATTGATTTGTGTTTTTTTCAATAAATGTTGTATAATATGGAAGAGGTAGGTGTCATATGTTGAATTTTGAAGAAACTATAAATGATATAGAAAAAAAGAAAGTTAGGGATATTACAACAAAAGAATTAAAAGCGTATGGGTTTAGTAGTTATTATATACAAAAGGCAATAGATATGGGGAAATTATTAAGAAGTGAAAGAGGAAAATATACTGTTATAAAAACACGAGATAGAAATTTAATATTTGATAGGTTTGTATCTGCAGTATTCAAAAGTGACTTTGAAGAAGCTTATCATAAATTAATCATGAATGTGAGTCTTCAAGTAGATCATGCATATGATAATCATCTTTATATCTATGCATTATTGTTAAAAGAAATTTTGAAAGATAAGGATTATGATTTTTCATTTATGGATGACCTATGGCAATATAGTGGAGTTTCTTCTTTTGATTTAGGAAATCATATATATTTAAAGAAATTTGAAGAAGCTGTTATGGCATCTAAATTTAATGATGCATTATCGTATATTAGTACCTATAAAAAGCTAGGGATAAGTAATTCTGGAAAAAACTATATCAGTACAAATGTATTTCAACATTTGGTTTCTGCAGCTATTTATCAAAAAAGAAATGAACAGAAAAAATTGCAAGAACAGCTTATAAAATCTAAAAATAGTCAAATGTATTGGAGAAAATACAGGTTTCATTTAAAAAATAATGATTATAAAGAAACAATTGAGGATTTAAAAAATATAAAATTATATGAAGATAACTCAAATATACCAAAATGGATTGATTTATTAAATATATGCATCCATATGGAAGAAGAGCTAACTATTATCTTAGACCAAAATGAAGATTATGGTAATTTAGATGATTTACAAAAATTGTCCAAATCAATTGAAAATAAGGATTATATAATGGCTTGGAAATTTGTTCTTATATGTATTCAAAAAAATCCAAATTCTAATGATTTAAAAAAATATAGAGATTTATTGCAAAAAATAATGCAATTAAATACAAAAAATATAAAACAAAAAGAGCAGGAAGAACCAATGGAAGAATTAAACATTTCACAAGAAATTACAGTTGATAGTCTTGCAGATTTTATTTACAATAAAGAATATGGAAAAGTACGGGAATTTCTAGAAAATTATCCTCAAAATATGGTCGACAATAGGACTTATGCATATATTTTGAAATTAATAAAAGGTTTGAGTCAAATACACCAGTTAAAATTGCCCTCTGAAATGAGTGAAATTCAGTATACAACTTCTGAATCTGATATTTTTAAACATTTTTTTGAAGCATTAAGATTTCAGGATTATAACGAGGCCTATCAATATGCAGTTCTTTGCGAAGAAAGAAATCTCATAGCTAGACCAAATGATGTAGAGTTTACATTGTACCGTTTTATATTGGAAGATATTATAGAAGCAATAGAAATTGCAGAAAAACAATTAGAAGCCAAAAAGCAATTACAAATATTAAATGAAAAATTAAATTACATTGTTTATGAAACCAATATTACAGAACAATTAGAAAATTTAAAAGAACTTTTGCAAGAAAAAGCAGAATGGAATACTAGTGAGCAAGTTATCATGTATGAAACTTATGCATTAGATATTTTAGATACGATTGAAATAGCCAAAGAAAATAGACTAGATGAATCTTATTTTGAAACGTATGATAGTCAAAGTAACCAACTTTCTACAAAATTCCTAAAAGCAATTCAAAATGGAGATTATGTAACAGCTTATCAAATCATTACAAATAAGAATTGGATTGATCAAACAAAAACAATAGAAAATAAGAAATATTTTGTTTTATATAAGAAGTTATTATCTTTACTAAATAATGAACTCAATAGGAAAGAAAAGGTAATATTTGAAGAAAAACATGAAGAATCGAATCATATAGTGGATGTTTTAGAAGAAATATGGCAACTTACTAAAAAATATCAGTATAAAGAAGCTTATGTTGTCAGTCAAGAAAATGCATTAGAAATGAGTGATTCTTTAAGGATTGTACTAGATACTTATTTACCTTTATTACAGACTATTTTGAGCAAAGAAATACATTTATATCTGAATCAATATGAAGAAAATATGCGTAGGGGTAATTTTGATATTGCTACTAAATCATTAATGGAATATCAAGAATTTGTAAAAAGATTAGGACTCAACTATGAATTAGATTATTACTTTGCTCGATTGGAGTCTATGCAAAAAGAAGCAAATAGTGATTGTTTTGTTCAAAAAGAACGATTATATGATTATGGATTCTATTGTTTTGAACAATGTGAATATGAAAAATGTATAGAAATTATGAATCAATATATAGAATTAGATCATGATTTCAGTGCGAAAGGCTATATGTTAAGAGCAGAAGCTTATAGAGTATTAGATTCACTAGAAGCTTCTAAAAAAGATTACGAAAAAGCAATTTCCATCATTCCAGAACCAACTGCATTTCAAAAATTAGGCATGATAAATATTCAAACTGGAGATTATGAATTGGCTTTATCCAACTTTTTAGAATATGAAAAGAGATGTCCAAATCAATCTCTTGATAATTTAACGTTTATCAGTAATAGTTATCAACACTTAAAGGATACTGAAAATCAAAAGAAGTATGAATTACGTATCCAATGTTTCAATCAACAAGAATGGATGAAATGGTAAGTTAGTACTTATCTTTTTTTCTACTTTATTATATAATGTTTTTGGTGAAGTATATGGAATTCTATAGAGAAGTTGAAAAAAGTATTATAAAAAAGTATCGCAAAGAAATATGGAGTAAATTTGTGCGTGCAGTAAAAGAGTATCAGCTGATTCAAGAAGGAGATAAAATTGCTATTTGTATCAGTGGTGGGAAAGATTCTATGTTGATGGCAAAATGTATGCAGGAATTAAAAAGACATGGACAAATTCCTTTTGAAGTAGAATATTTGGTAATGGATCCTGGATATCATACTAAAAATCGTAAATTGATTGAAGAAAATGCCCAAAAATTAAATATTCCAATTCATATCTTTGAAAGTAATATCTTTGAAGTAACAGATCATATAGAAGGGAACCCATGTTACTTATGTGCACGTATGCGAAGAGGATGCCTTTATAGTAAAGCGAAGGAACTTGGTTGTAATAAAATTGCTTTAGGACATCACTTTGATGATGTCGTTGAAACGATTGTCATGAGCTTATTTTATGGAGCAGAATTTAAAACAATGATGCCTAAATTACACAGTACCAACTTTGAAGGAATGGAGTTAATCAGACCTTTATATCTTATCAAAGAACAAGATATTATTAGTTGGAAAAATTATCATAATTTAACATTCTTAAATTGCGCTTGTCGTTTAACAGAAAATAAAGAAGATTTATCTTCTAAGCGAAAAGAAATCAAAGAATTTATCAAATCATATAAAAAAATAAATCCTAATATTGATATCAATATATTTAGAAGTGTTGAAAATGTCAACCTAAATACATTAATCGGATATCATGACGGGACTGATAGACATCACTTTTTAGATGATTAGTTAGTGTAGAATAAGTGTGGAGATTTAACACCTAAAAAATAGAATTATAACTA